>JBFGYW010000005.1:0-42707 GCA_041587235.1 Vibrio sp. | reverse complement strand
GTAGCTCGTCGGGCTCATAACCCGAAGGTCGTCGGTTCAAATCCGGCCCCCGCAACCAAACTTTGCCGAACCTAGCAAGTTTGTAGCAATGCCATTATACAATAGCGGTATTGCGGTTGAGTTAAGTCGATGACACTCAACTATTCAGGGTCCAGCAACTAAAAACCCCGACTTTCGGGGTTTTTTATTATCTGAAGAAATTCAGATGTTGCTTGGTTATTTTGATTGGGCTCTGAGCCCTTTTTTTGTTTCTGGAGTGGTTTAAATGACTGGTTTAGAAAGACAACTTACTGAAATGCTTGAAGCTCCTGTGGCTGCATCAGGTTATGAGTTAGTTGGATTAGAGTTTATTCGTGCTGGCGAGCACTCGACTTTGCGTATTTATATCGATCATGAAAACGGCATTAATGTCGACGATTGTGCCGAAGTGAGCCATCAAGTCAGTGCGGTATTGGACGTTGAAGATCCAATTACAGTGGCTTACAACCTGGAAGTGTCTTCACCAGGTATGGAAAGACCGCTCTTTAAAGCTGCACATTATCAGCAATTTTTAGGTCACGAGGTCAATGTTGTTCTCAAAATGGCCGTTGGAAATCGTCGCAAGTGGAAAGGTGTGATTGACGCTGTCGAAGGTGAGACAGTCACAGTTCTTGTCGATGGACAATCCGAACAATTTGCGTTGAGCAATATTTCTAAAGCAAATCTTATCCCTAAATTTTAAGTCTTAGAGGCAAGACACAATGAGTAAAGAAATCTTAGCGGTTGTTGAGGCGGTTTCTAACGAGAAAGCAGTTCCTCGTGAGCGTATTTTTGAAGCACTTGAAACCGCATTGGCAACATCAACCAAGAAAAAATACGAAATAGAAATCGATGTTCGTGTTGCTATCGATCGCAAAACTGGTGAGTTCGATACGTTCCGCCGCTGGTTAGTGGTTGAAAACGTTGAGTTCCCAACCAAAGAGATCTCTCTTGAGGCAGCACAATACGACGACGAAGAAATCGAAGTCGGTCAATTTGTCGAAGACCAAATCGAATCGGTTAAGTTTGACCGTATTACCACTCAAACGGCCAAGCAAGTGATCGTACAAAAAGTTCGCGAAGCGGAACGTGCACAAATTGTTGAGCAATTTATCGACAATGAAGGTGAGCTCGTTACGGGTGTGGTGAAAAAAGTAAACCGCGAAACCGTAGTGATCGATTTGGGTAATAACGCTGAAGGTGTGATTCTACGCGAAGACCAACTACCGCGTGAAAACTTCCGCCCTGGCGATCGCGTGCGCGGCTTGTTGTATGCGGTAAAACCGGAAGCTCGTGGCTTCCAGTTGTTTATCACGCGTTCAAAGCCTGAAATGTTGGCAGAATTGTTCCGCGTTGAAGTTCCAGAAATTGGCGAAGAGCTGATTGAACTGCGTGGTGCGGCTCGTGATCCAGGTTCGCGCGCTAAAATTGCAGTGAAAACCAATGATAAGCGTATCGATCCTGTTGGTGCTTGTGTGGGTATGCGCGGCGCTCGTGTACAAGCGGTCTCTGGTGAGATCGGTGGTGAGCGCATCGATATTGTATTGTGGGATGATAACCCAGCGCAATTCGTGATCAATGCGATGGCACCGGCTGAAGTGGCCTCAATCATCGTTGATGAAGATAGCAACACTATGGACATCGCGGTGGAAGCCGATAATTTAGCTCAAGCGATTGGCCGCAGTGGTCAAAACGTGCGCCTGGCGTCTCAACTTACCGGTTGGGAGCTCAACGTGATGACGGTAGAAGACTTGCAGAAGAAGCACGCTGAAGAGTCTGAAGCGTCAATTGAAAACTTCATGAAGTATCTCGATATTGAAGAAGACTTTGCTCAGCTATTGGTTGAAGAAGGTTTCTCAACACTTGAAGAAGTGGCTTATGTTCCAGTTAGTGAGCTTTTGGATATTGATGGTTTAGATGAAGATCTCGTTGAAGAACTGCGCGGCCGTGCAAAAAATGCACTGACCACAATTGCACTGGCAAAAGAAGAAGCTTACGGAGATGTCGAGCCTGCAGATGACTTGCTGGCATTAGAAGGCTTAGAGCGTGAGCTTGCTTTCAAATTGGCTGCTAAAGGCATCATTACCTTGGAAGATTTAGCCGATCAAGGTATCGATGATTTAGAAGGTATTGATGGACTGACAGAAGAGCGCGCCGGAGAGCTGATTATGGCTGCTCGTAATATTTGTTGGTTTGGAGAAGACGCATAATATCAGCAAGGAGGAGGCGGCATGACAGAATTTACCGTGAAAGCACTGAGTGAAGAAATTGGCACCCCAGTTGACCGCTTAATAAAACAACTCACTGACGCTGGCATTAACAAGTCAAGTAGTGATACGATTTCACAATCAGAGAAGCAAACGTTGCTTACTCACTTGAAAAAAGAGCACGGAGACAACAGTGAAGAAAGTGCTCCGACTCGATTGACACTACAGCGCAAAACGCGCAGTACTCTCAGTGTCAGTGCTGCAGGTGGTAAAAATAAAGACGTTCAGGTTGAGGTTCGCAAGAAACGCACCTATGTTAAACGTAGTGCCCTCGATGAAGAAGCCAAGCGCGAAGCGGAAGAAGCCGCAAAACGCGAAGCCGAAGAACTCGCTAAACGCGAAGCGGAAGAAACCGCTAAGCGCGAAGCAGAAGAAGCAGCGAAGCGCGAGGCTGAAGAAGCAGCTAAACGCGAAGCTGAACAAAAGGCGAAGCGCGAGGCCGAAGAAGCCGCTAAGCGCGACGCGAATGAAAAAGCGAAAAGTGAAGCTAACGCGGCACCTCGCGATCAAGAGGCGACTCAAGTCGCTGAAGAGAAATTAAAGCAAGAAGCAGCGCGAAAAGATGCCGAAGAGCTAAAACGTCGTCAGGATGAAGCGGCAAAGCGTAAGGCTGAAGAAGAAAGTCAGCGTAAAATTCAGGAAGCTCGACAACTGGCTGAACAAAATAATGAGCGTTGGTCTGCGGAACAAGAGAAAAAAGGTGATATGGAAGATACAGATTACCATGTAACGACTTCACGTTATGCCCGTGAGGCCGAAGATGAAGCAGACCGTCGTGTAGAAGGCGGTCGTCGTAAGAAGAAAAAGAAAGCGAGCTCGAAAGACAGCGAGAATGCCAATAGTGGTCGTGAACCACGTAACAAGGGCAATCGTCGCGGTCGCAAGCCGTCGAAACCTTCTTCGATGCAGCACGGTTTTGATAAAACAGCAACAGTTGCTAAGCAAGACGTTGTGATCGGTGAAACCATCATCGTATCTGAATTGGCGCAAAAAATGTCAGTCAAAGGCACCGAAGTCATAAAAGTGATGATGAAAATGGGCGCAATGGCGACAATTAACCAAGTGATCGATCAAGAAACCGCTCAGCTAGTTGCGGAAGAAATGGGTCACAAAGTGGTGTTGCGCAAAGAAAACGAGCTTGAAGAAGCCGTACTTTCTGACCGTGATGACGATGCTGAAACTGTGCCGCGTGCTCCGGTTGTTACCATCATGGGCCACGTTGACCACGGTAAAACGTCAACACTTGACTACATTCGTCGTGCTCACGTCGCTTCTGGCGAAGCTGGTGGTATTACTCAGCATATTGGTGCGTACCACGTTGAAACTGACAACGGTATGATCACTTTCCTTGATACTCCAGGACACGCGGCCTTTACTGCGATGCGTGCTCGTGGTGCTCAAGCGACGGATATCGTTGTTCTGGTTGTTGCTGCTGACGATGGCGTGATGCCACAAACAAAAGAAGCGATCCAACACGCGAAAGCGGCGGGTGTACCTCTGATTGTTGCGGTTAACAAGATCGATAAAGAAGAAGCAAATCCAGATAACGTTAAAAATGAGTTAGCTCAGTTTGACGTGATTCCTGAAGAGTGGGGTGGTGAGAACATGTTTGTTCACATCTCAGCCAAACAAGGAACAAACGTTGACGCGCTCCTTGAAGCAATTCTTCTGCAAGCGGAAGTTCTAGAGCTGACTGCTGTGAAAGAAGGCATGGCTTCTGGTGTGGTTGTTGAGTCGCGTCTCGATAAAGGCCGCGGTCCGGTTGCGACCATTCTCGTTCAATCCGGTACCTTGAACAAGGGCGATATCGTGCTTTGTGGTCAAGAGTACGGCCGCGTTCGCGCAATGCGTGATGAAGTCGGCAACGAAGTGACCCAAGCGGGCCCATCAATCCCTGTCGAAGTCCTTGGTTTGTCTGGTGTACCAGCAGCCGGTGATGAAGCTACAGTCGTTCGCGATGAGCGTAAAGCGCGCGAAGTGGCAAACTACCGTCAAGGTAAATTCCGCGAAGTGAAGCTGGCTCGTCAACAAAAAGCGAAACTTGAGAACATGTTCTCTAACATGACTTCAGGTGATGTAGCAGAGCTTAACATTGTACTGAAAGCCGACGTTCAAGGTTCAGTTGAAGCGATTGCAGATTCATTGACTAAGTTGTCAACTGATGAAGTGAAAGTCAATATCGTTGGCTCTGGTGTTGGTGGTATTACCGAAACTGACGCTGTGCTTGCGGCGGCTTCAAATGCTATCGTGGTTGGTTTTAACGTTCGTGCTGACGCTTCTGCTCGCCGTACCGTTGAAACGGAAAACCTAGACTTGCGTTACTACTCAATCATCTATCAATTGATTGATGAAGTGAAACAAGCCATGAGCGGTATGCTTGCCCCTGAATTTAAGCAAGAGATCATTGGTCTTGCTGAAGTTCGTGATGTGTTCAAATCACCTAAGTTGGGTGCGATTGCCGGTTGTATGGTCACTGAAGGTGTCATCAAGCGCAATAACCCGATCCGCGTACTTCGCGATAACGTGGTTATTTATGAAGGTGAGCTTGAGTCACTGCGTCGCTTTAAAGATGACGTACAAGAAGTGAAAAATGGTTATGAGTGTGGTATCGGTGTGAAGAACTACAACGATGTCCGCGTTGGTGACCAAATTGAAGTATTCGAAATCGTTGAAATTAAACGTACTATCGATTAATTCACTCAGGTTGCATTAAGCAAACGGGTTGTTTAAATACACCATGGGGGGCTGGGATAACCAACCCCCCATTCTTCTATAAAGAGAAAAAGTTATGTCAAAAGAATTCAGCCGCACCCAACGTGTTGCTCAACAATTGCAAAAAGAATTGGCGATGATCCTCCAGCGCGAAGTGAGAGATTCTCGCTTGGGTATGGTCACGGTTTCTGATGTTGAAGTATCTCGTGATCTTGCTTACGCCAAAGTGTTTGTTACTTTCTTATGTGTGGGTGAGCAGACTCCAGAAAGCTGTCTCAAAGCGCTCCGTGAGCACGAGACCCACATTCGAATGATGCTTGGCAAGCGCATTCGCTTACGCCTTACCCCAGAAGTGCGTTTTTACTACGACGAAACCTTAGTTGAAGGGATGAGAATGTCTAACCTGGTCAGTGAAGTGGTCAGTCAAGACAATGAGAAAAAGCACTCATCAGGTCGCGAGGACGAAGAGTAATGGCACGACGTCGTAAAGGACGCCCCGTTGATGGGGTCTTATTATTAGACAAGCCAACCGGTGAGTCGAGTAATCATGTACTACAGCGAGTGAAACGCGCTTTTTTTGCTGAAAAAGCAGGTCATACCGGCGCGTTAGATCCCCTTGCGACGGGAATGTTACCCATTTGTTTGGGTGAAGCGACCAAGTTTTCACAGTTTTTGCTCGATTCCGACAAGCGCTATCGCGTGATGGCTAAATTGGGTGAGCGCACCGATACATCAGACTCGGATGGCGATGTTGTCGAGCGCCGCCCAGTCAATTTTACTGCCGAGCAATTGGCGCAAGCCGTAGAGAGCTTTCGCGGTGAAACCCTACAAGTACCTTCGATGTTTTCTGCCCTCAAGCACCAAGGCAAACCCTTGTATGAGTATGCCAGACAAGGGATTGAAGTTGAGCGTGAAGCCCGTCCAATCCATGTTTACGATATTCAATTGTTAAGGCATGAGGGCGATGAAGTTGAGATGGAAGTGCATTGCTCAAAGGGGACCTACATTCGCACTATCGTTGACGATTTAGGTGAAATGTTGGGCTGTGGCGCGCATGTGACTTATCTGCGTCGCACTGCTGTTGCCAATTATCCTTACGAAAAAATGGTCACGCTTGAACAACTCGATGCACTACTTGAGCAAGCCAATGAGCGCGAAGTCGCTCCGAAAACACTGCTCGATCCTTTGTTACTTCCTATGGATACGGCGGTGGCTGACTTGCCTAAAGTAAACTTGATCGATGAATTGGCCGATATGGTGTTACACGGCCAACCCGTTCAAGTGATTGGTGCTCCGACAGCGGGGCAAGTGTGCTTAACTGCGGGGGATTCGCAGACCTTTATCGGTGTTGGTGTTATCAACGACGATGGCAATATTGCCCCTAAGCGCCTAGTGGTTTTTCGCGATCAATAAACGACGATAATTGAACTTGTTTTAGCGGCGGTTATTAACTATAATCCTCGCTCCTCGTACCGGCTGAATCAGAGATTGGCTGGTACAAACGTTAACTTAACTCTTTAGGAGAGAATTATGTCTCTGAATGCAGAAACTAAAGCAGCTGTTGTAGCTGAATACGCACGTGGCGAAGGCGACACTGGTTCACCAGAAGTACAAGTAGCACTACTGACTGCTTCTATCAAACACCTACAAGGTCACTTCCAAGAGCACAAAGGCGATCACCACAGCCGTCGTGGTCTTCTACGTATGGTTTCTCGTCGTCGTAAACTTCTAGATTACCTAAAAGGTAAAGATCTAGCTCGTTACCAAGACCTAATCAAGCGTCTAGGTCTACGTCGTTAATTTCGACAGACAAAGAACAATGATTTGAAAAAGGGGCATTATGCCCCTTTTTTTGTTGGCGAAATTTAGCCAAAAGCCGATTAAGTCGTTATACTATTTGCGAAATCTAATCGGATTTTATTCATACCAATACCGTGTGTGCACTTCGGTGTAACCGGTTGTTTCAAAAATGGGTATAAGTGGCTTTGGGCGTTACTAGTCACATCAAACGTCGACCATTTGGTCGCGGCTATTCCAAGCAGATTACCTGAATCTGTTTGGATTAGTCGCGATAAGTAATGTCTCACAGCCCTTGTTAATTTTTATAGGCTCAAAGAGCAAAGGACAAGACATGTTCGAAAAACCTGTAGTAAAAACGTTTCAATACGGTAATCACACCGTTACTTTAGAAACTGGTATTATCGCACGCCAAGCTACCGCCGCTGTGATGGTGACCATGGATGACACCGCTGTATTCGTTTCAGTGGTTGGTAAAAAAGAGGCTGTTGAAGGCCAAGACTTCTTCCCATTAACCGTGAACTACCAAGAACGTACCTACGCGGCCGGTAAAATTCCTGGTGGTTTCTTTAAACGCGAAGGTCGTCCTTCTGAAGGCGAAACACTGACCGCTCGTCTGATCGACCGCCCAATCCGCCCACTATTCCCAGATTCGTTTAAAAACGAAGTTCAAGTTATTGCGACGGTTGTATCGGTGAACCCAGATGTTCAACCTGACATCGTAACTATGATTGGTACTTCTGCGGCATTGGCCATTTCTGGTATTCCATTTAACGGTCCTATCGGTGCGGCACGCGTAGGCCATATCGATGGTCAATTGGTGCTTAACCCAAGCAACACAGAGCTTGAAAACTCTAAGCTGGACTTGGTCGTTGCGGGTACTGAATCGGCTGTATTGATGGTTGAATCCGAAGCGGATAACTTAACAGAAGAAGAAATGCTCTCTGCTGTTGTTTACGGTCATGATCAACAACAAACGGTGATCAGTGCAATTAATGAGTTTGCTGCAGAAGTAGCAACACCGGCATGGGATTGGGTTGCCCCAGCGGAAAACACTGAGCTGAAAGCAAAAATTGCTCAACTGGCTGAAGCTCAGTTGGTCGAAGCATATCAGATCACTGAAAAGATGGCGCGTTATGAACGCATCGGTCAAATCAGTGCTCAAGTAAGCGAAACGCTATTGGCGGAAGATGACACGCTTAACCCGAAAGAGATCCACACGATTTTCCACGATCTAGAAAAAACGGTTGTTCGCAGTCGTATTATTTCTGGTCAGCCTCGTATTGATGGCCGTGAAAAAGACATGGTTCGCGCTTTGGATGTTCGCACTGGTGTACTTCCTCGTACCCACGGTTCGGCTTTGTTCACTCGTGGCGAAACCCAAGCCATGGTTACCGCGACACTTGGTACCCAGCGCGATGCTCAAATCATCGATGAACTGACAGGCGAGCGTAAAGACCACTTCCTGTTGCACTACAACTTCCCTCCTTACTGTGTTGGTGAAACGGGCTTTGTGGGTTCACCAAAGCGTCGTGAAATTGGTCACGGTAAACTGGCTAAACGCGGTATTGCTGCCGTCATGCCATCGGTCGATGAGTTCCCGTACACGGTCCGCGTAGTATCTGAAATCACAGAGTCAAATGGTTCTTCATCAATGGCCTCTGTTTGTGGTACATCTCTTGCCCTGATGGATGCAGGTGTGCCAATCAAGTCATCGGTTGCCGGTATTGCTATGGGGCTGGTCAAAGAAGGAGACGATTTTGTCGTGCTTTCTGATATCTTAGGTGATGAAGACCACCTAGGTGATATGGACTTTAAAGTAGCGGGTACCAATGAAGGTATCACAGCACTACAAATGGATATCAAAATTGAAGGTATCACGAAAGAGATCATGCAGATCGCGCTGAATCAAGCACAAGGTGCGCGTAAGCACATCCTATCTGTGATGGATGAAGCAATTGCAGGTGCTCGAGATGATATCTCTGAGTTTGCACCTCGTATCCACACTATGAAGATCAGCTCAGAAAAGATCAAAGATGTGATCGGTAAAGGTGGTGCGGTTATTCGTCAGTTGACGGAAGAAACGGGCACGACGATTGAGATTGAAGACGACGGTACTATCAAAATTGCCGCGACAGAAGGTACTGCTGCGAAAGAAGCGATTCGCCGTATTGAAGAAATCACAGCAGAAGTTGAAGTTGGCCGTATCTATACGGGTAAAGTCGCTCGCCTGGCAGACTTTGGTGCTTTCGTCACTATTTTGCCTGGTAAAGATGGCTTGGTACACATTTCTCAAATTGCGGATAAGCGCGTAGAGAAAGTCTCTGATTACTTGAGCGAAGGCCAAGAAGTCAAAGTGAAAGTACTGGAAATTGACCGCCAAAACCGCGTGCGTTTGAGCATGAAAGAAGCGGTTGAGAAACCAGCAGAAGAAGCAGAAGCATCTGCAGCATCGACAGATAATGCAAGCGAATAAAGCAGAACTTTTTGCTGCTTAAGCACTTTTGTGTTTCACTGGTGTCTATATCAAAAGGGAGCGATGGCTCCCTTTTTCTTTGATAAGGAGTTTTTGAGTGGTGAAATGGTTAGCATTATTGGGAATGAGCTCAGTCCTGTTACTGAGCGGTTGCGCTACTCAACAGGAGACTTCAGGGAATTGGGTCTTTCCGGCTATGGCGGTACCACTCCAACCCTCTGCAGAGCAACAAGTGAAAATTGCTCAGTTGACTCAGTTACTGGCTCGTAACAATTTACCTGCCGAGGTTCGGGCAAAAATGTTGGTCGAGCGTGGGCATTATTACGACAGTGTCGGGTTGGATGAATTAGCTCGGGTCGATTTTTTTCAATCATTGAAAATCAATCCTCAGCAACCTGGCGTTTTTAATATTCTGGGCGTTTATGAAACTCAAAGAGCCAACTTTGATGACGCTTACCAGTTTTTTGATTCAACGTTAGAATTGAACCCCCAAGATACCTTTGCTCAGCGCAATCGCGCCATCGCCCTGTATTATGGTGAGCGATATCACTTGGCGCTCGAAGATATGGACGCTTATTGGCGTGAAGATCCGACGGATCCTTTCCGCGTATTGTGGCGATATGTTATCGAGCAAAAAGTGGACTCTACTCAAGCCAAAGTACATCTAGCGGCGAGTTACCAAAAGAGAAACGCGCGTTGGGGTTGGTTGATCGTTGCCGTGATGCTCGATGAAATCAGTGAACGACAAGCGTTTCAGGTTGTGATGGATAACAGCGATAACAACAACGACCTTGCTGAGCGCTTAACCGAGCTGTATTTCTATATGGGCAAAAAGTATCAAATGCAGCAAGATTACGCCCATGCGATCTCTTTGTATAAATTAGTCTTATCTTATAATGTCTTTGATTATTTGGAGCACAGGTATACGTTTGTCGAATTGGGGAATATTTATCGTTCACTCACTCAGGATGATGAGTGAATACCAATCTAGTTAAATAGCGAGTTACCCTAGCGGGTTAAAAATGCGTTAATATCATTAAGACGGTCAATGGTAGCATATCAAGGCCAGCCCCTGCCTTTACAAGTAAGGAGCTGGCCTTGTTCTCAAGCTTGAATCCTGCATTACCATTGACCACATAGTGAACTAGATAGGTATAAACTGTTCATCGAGCGCTAGTTTTTATTGCGTTTGTTTTTGGCAAACAATACTTCCACTTCTTGTTTCGGCTGCGGGCGGTAAAAGTGAAAACCTTGAATCGAACTGCACTTTAGATTGGAGAGTAAACTGGCTTGCTCCCGGTTTTCCACGCCTTCCGCGACAACGTTTAATTCTAATGCGTGGCCGAGGTTTATGATGTTTTCGATCACCGTCACTTGCTTGGGTAAGGTGTCTATATCACAGACAAACGCTCGGTCTATCTTGAGTTCATCGATTGGAAAACGCGCTAAATAGGAAAGCGATGAATAGCCGGTGCCAAAATCGTCTATCGAGAGTGAAAAACCCAATTTCTTAATCGCATTGAGCATTTGCAATGTGTGCTCACTGTCGCTCATGACGGCACTTTCGGTCAACTCAAAGGTAATACAGTTGGGATCTAACCCAGTGACTTTTAACAATTTCTCCATATACTGTGTCAGCAGTGAATTACCAAATTGTTCCGGTGATAAATTGATCGCCACCCGACCAGGCAAGATGTTTTGCTGCTTCCATTTTTTGACGGTGGTAAATACTTCACGCATAACGACTTTGCCAAGTTGCTCGATCAAACCGGCTTTTTCGGCGACAGGAATAAAAGCTGCTGGGCTGATATACCCTTCAACGGGGTGTTTCCAGCGCACTAGGGCTTCTGCACCATGAATGGTGAAGTCACGGGCGTTAACTTTAGGCTGATACCAGACTTCAAGGCCGTTTTGTTGCAGCGCCTTTTGTAATTCAATCTCTAACCACAGTCTCATTCTCGCTTCTTTATTCATCTGTTCATGAAACTGAATTAAACGATTCCGGCCGCGTTCTTTGGCTTCATACATGGCGGTATCGGCATTTTGCAACAAACTTCGTGCGTCTTTGGCATTAGCGGGGTAGACCACACTGCCAATCGAGCAAGCTAAACGCTTGGTAAAATGGTGTAAGTCAAAGGGTTGGTTGATGAGGTTAATGACTTTTTGCCCTAACTGATCAATAGCATGTACTGTGCTGTCCATCTCAGGAATGATAATACCAAACTCATCGCCGCCGAAGCGGCCCAAAATAGCGCGTTTAGGCAAGGAGCGCTGAAGGCGTTTAGCCACTTCTTCAATGACGCGATCACCAATGTGATGGCCAAGAGAGTCATTGATATTTTTAAAATTATCAATGTCGAGGTACAACAGAGTGAGCGGGGTTTTATTGCGAATAAATTGCTCTAGGCGCTGTGTAAACCCGGTGCGGTTGTAAAGCTTGGTCAACGGGTCTTGAATGCCGAGGTTGGCAGCGGGTGTTTCATCTTGGTTGGATGTGTGCGCTGCTGTTGATTGTAGCATGACCATTTGAATCGGTGCGCCAAACTGAAAGGTTTGATTGGCGCACAGAGTCATGGCTTTTTCAAAACCACAGCGGGCACTGGTCGAGCAATGGGTCGGGGCGGTTGATAGTAGCTCGCCGAGCGGACGGGCAAAGCCCTGTTTGGTTTGCGCATCGACAAACAAGCGCGACAGCTGCTCGCCAAGTAACTCTTTAGGTGCGTTATAGCCTAGCAGTTTCGCCGCGGCAGGGTTGGCCGATAAAATAATGTCATCTTCGACCATCAAAAGGCCATCGTCGAGCAGGTTGAGCAAATGAGAAAACTTGTTTTCGGCCTCTTCTAATGAGCGAACCAACAAGTGCTTTTCAGACGTATCAACGGCGTGAAAAATCAGATAGCGTTGAAGCTCTCCTTCATCAAGCGGGGTGATACTAAATTGCAAACTCGTTTCAATATCGGAGTCGTCGAGTGAAATTTCAGACTCGATAAACTCCCCCTTGATGGCGCGTTGATAATAGGGTTTGAGTTTGTGGTAAAAGCTATCGCCTAATATTTGCTGGTCATTTTTGCCAATCAACTCCGCTTTCGACAGCCCCGATACATCGCAGTATCTATCGTTGACCAAGCAATAATTGTGTTGACTGTCCAAAATAGCAAAAAAGAAGGTATTATTCGATGTCAATCTCGTAAACCAGTGTTGCATTTGCTCTGAAAGCATTCCACCTACCAACATTTGAAGATTTTAATTTGAAAATGGTGTCTTTAACCATGGTGCTTTTAAAGACCGACTAAAAACGCGTCATGCTAGCACGAGCTCATTGTGAGGTGATATCGATTTACACGTTTTTAATGTCATTTTTCTCTCGTAGAAAATTGTGAAAAAAATATCGTTTTCACTCGAGTAAGTATATAGTCTAATCCGTCAAAGCCATTTTAATTCTACGATTGTTCACCTGAAAGTGTGAAATCGTTACAAATATCATTTATTTTTAAGGGATATGGGATGTTAATTCGCACAGAAGCCCCCGCTGATATCTTGCCGATTGAGCAACTGGTTACCGACTATGGTGACTCTGCTGAATTAGCTAGAGCAATTCGCAAGTTAAGGCAAACTGGGCAGGTCACTCTGTCACTGGTTGCCTGCGACGACGAGGGCGTGATTCAGGGCCATTTAGTGTTTACCGAATTATCGTTAGTATCAACCCAAGCAGTGCAGTGGCTTTGCGCTTTGACTTTGTCGCCTGAGTGTCAACAGCAAGGCCTGTTGAAAGAAGCCTTGATTGAATATGGACTCGAAACCTTAAATGAGTTGAGTTATACCGTTTGTGTGACACACCATAGTGATTGGTGGTCTTATAAAAGCAATGCAGAGACACTCGATGTGAACCATACAGATATAGAAACGTCACATTGGGCATGGTTGAGTTTAGCGCCGTTAGCCATGTCGCCACCGCTCAATCCCGGTTTAGTCTTTTCGCCAGAGCAAAAACAACTCTTTGTTTAGATTTTATTGATTATTGTAATGTTAAGCTAATGCGTGAAAATCACTCTTTATACTTGTCGGAAATGGACATCAGTACCTGGCAAGTGACCCACCCAGAACGTTTGCTTGGTTATCAAGCGAAAAAGGTGTCACTGGCACCGCAGTGTCAACTATTGCTGGTGACACCAGAGCAACCCAAGCAACACCAATCGCATTTACTGCAAAAAATTGCCCAAAGTATGGGACTGACTTTATCTCAAGTCGCACAGGTTTTACCCAGCGACCTTCATGGTGTAGAGCTGCAAACGTTGCGCTGGGTATGGTTTTGTGGATGTGACCCGGTAGAATTTGAACACCCTCATTTTTCAGTGTTGAACTCGCCAAGTTTAGCGGATATCAACGATTCCCAAGTTTACAAAAGACAATTATGGCAACAAATAAAACAGAGCTTGGGAGGCCAAGGTGATTAAGACACTAACCGCGGATGATATTAGGTGGGTAGAAGCGATTGAGCAGCAAGTTCACTTATCCCCTTGGAGTTATAACACCTTGTCAAACCTTGATGGTCGTGGGGGGTATCACCTTGGCTACTTTGCAAAAGACCAAGGGATTGGGTATTGCTACTCACAGTGTATCGCGGGTGAAGTCCACCTGCACAATTTGGCTGTAGAGCCAAGCCATCAGGGCCAAGGGGTCGCGAGTCGTTTATTGGCGGCCTTGATTGAACATGCTCAAAGTATCAATGCGGACAGCATTTGGTTGGAAGTTCGGGTCAGCAACCTAACTGCGCAAGCCCTATACCACAAATTCGATTTTTCAGAAGTCACCCGCCGAGAAAATTATTACCCAGCCAAACAAGGTTACGAAGACGCATTGATCATGTGTTTAACGCTGTAATCAGAGTACAGGTATCAAGCTTGAGAACAAGACAAGCTCTTTGCTGATAACTTCTTTTCTTTTTGTAAAGTTAGAAATCTTTGTTGTTATTCCACTCGTTATTTTCGCAGCGATGCTATCGAGTTTTTAACCCGCCAGAGTGACTAGAGGTGTTAGGTTGGTATCAGGCAGCGCAATTGCTGCCTGATAGCTGTGCAGTTGTTGAATTTGTCATTGGGCCGTTTTTATGCCAGACCAAGTCCATTTAGTGTCGAGTTCACGCAATAAGTAGAGGGTGAGGCACGCACCAAGCATAGGCCAAGCGGCAAAGAACAATAAATGTTTAAACGGGTCGAGGTATTGGTTGAAGGATGCCAATGTTGAACCCAAATGCATCAGTAAAATCAGCCCATAGGTGTAGCGTTTGGCTATCCCGCTCACAAAAGCGATCACTAAAATGAGTTGCATGACTCCAAGGACATAAATGATCGATTCAGACGCTTGCATCGAGTAAAACTTCTGAAAAATGATCGCACTGTGTCCAGGGTTAAAAAATTTATCTAACGTCCAGATAAACATAACGATAAACACTCCAAGGCGCAATGCAAGCAGTGACCAACTCAGTCGTTGGCCGATGTGGCCGGGATACGAGACCTGATGTTCCATAATACTCTCCAGTTTGTAATCTAGTTAATAAGAAAGCGTTTTTGGTACTTTTCTTTCATGGTGTGAATAAAAAATCGCATCAGAAGAAATTTTTTTGCACCCTTATCGGTCTTTGTTTCTGAGGTTATCGTGAGAAGAGGGTTGTCTTACGAGAGACCATGAAATTTTTGATCTGGTTTGCAAAGTTAATTTTTATATTGAAATCAGCTATATATTGTTGCGATTTCGGTCTAGCCTTATATCGATCTACTTAAGTAGGTACTCAATGACAGCGCGGAAAAAAGCTGGAGAACACAATGCCTGATTTTTTTCCGATGAAAACATCCACATTCGTATTGATTTACAAGTGGTTTTCACCGTGGTGTTAGCGAGTTACTTCACCTGCTATTGAGTGTGATTGCTATGGGAATACTTGCTTTGTTTGTGAATCGGTCACCTCACCATCGAACTTTGCCCAGTTAAGTGATTAATCCGTTGATGGAATTCTTGGCTTGGCCACACTTGGAGAAAATTATGTACAAAAAAATAGCGCTCATTGCTGTGCTGATTGGAGTGGCCTTTGCCTTTTTCCATTTAGAACTGAATACTTATCTCACCCTAGAGGGTATGAAGGCTTCGCTCGATGGCTTTAAAGTCACCATCAGTGAAAATCCACTTTCCAGTGCGATGATCTTCTTTGTGATTTATGTGGCTGTTGCTGCGCTTTCTCTACCCGGTGCAGCGATCATGACTTTGGCGTCAGGGGCCTTGTTTGGTTTAGCGCAAGGTTTGTTGATCGTGTCATTTGCCTCTAGCGTTGGTGCGACGCTGGCTTTTTTAGTGGCGCGATTTATTTTGCGTGATTCAGTGCGTAAACGCTTTGGTGATAAGCTTAAAAGTATAGACCAAGGTATTGAAAAAGAAGGCGCTTTCTACCTATTTACTCTGCGTTTACTCCCGGTGTTTCCATTTTTCCTTGTTAACTTATTAATGGGCTTAACCAGCCTTAAAACCTTTACTTTTTATTGGGTTAGCCAAGTTGGAATGCTGGCTGGTACGATTGTTTATGTCAATGCAGGTACTCAATTAGCTCAAATTGACAGCCTATCTGGCATTTTATCCCCAGGGCTATTACTTTCGTTTGTGTTATTGGGGATTTTTCCTTGGATTGCCAAGTTTATCGTCGGTATTTTCCATAGTCGCCGTGTTTACAAAGGTTACACGAAACCCCAAAGCTTTGATCGCAATTTAGTTGTGATTGGTGCGGGCGCGGGCGGTTTAGTATCAAGTTATATTGCCGCAGCAGTAAAAGCAAAAGTCACTTTGGTTGAGGCAGGAGAAATGGGCGGTGATTGCCTCAACTACGGTTGCGTACCCAGTAAGGCGATCATTAAATCAGCCAAGGTGGCTCATCAAATGCGCCATGCTGAGAAGTATGGTCTGGAAAATGCGACACCGAATGTAGTGTTTAAGAATGTTATGTCACGCGTCCATGAAGTCATTGCGGCAATTGCTCCTAATGACAGTGTTGAGCGTTACACTGAGTTGGGTGTTGATGTGGTAAAAGGATATGCAAAAATTCGTGACCCTTGGACCGTTGATATCACCTTAGACAATGGTGAAGTTCAAACGCTAACAACAAAAAGTATCATTGTCGCAACGGGGGCAAGCCCTTTTGTGCCACCTCTACCTGGGATTGAAGGAAGTGGTTATGTAACGTCTGACACCTTATGGAGTCATTTCTCTACGTTAGATTCAGCACCTAAGCGATTGATTGTATTAGGTGGTGGTCCTATTGGTTGTGAACTTGCTCAGTCGTTTTCTCGCTTGGGTAGTGAGGTTACTCAAGTCGAATTAGCGCCACGACTTATGGGCCGAGAAGATGCCGATGTGGCTGAGTATGCCCAAAATGTCCTTGAAGACAGCGGTGTTAAAGTATTAACTCAGCACAAAGCGCTGCGCTTTGAGCAGGCTGATAATGCGAGATATTTGATTGTCGAACATCAAGGGAAAGAAATCACCCTTGAATACGATGAAGTGATTGTCGCTGTAGGTCGTAAAGCTCGCTTGAATGGCTTTGGTCTTGAAGAGCTTGGTATTGAGTTTGACCGCACCATTGATACTGATGAATATTTACAAACATTATTTCCAAATATTTACGCGGCAGGTGATGTCGTTGGGCCTTATCAATTTACTCACGTGGCAGCACACCAAGCTTGGTATGCGTCAGTGAATGCATTGTTTGGCACATTTAAGAAATTTAAAGCGGATTATCGCGTTATTCCTTGGGCGACCTTTATTGATCCAGAAGTTGCCCGTGTGGGCTTAAATGAATCTGATGCAAAAGCTCAGGGTATCGAAGTTGAAGTGACGAAGTTTGAATATGAAGAGCTTGATCGAGCGATTACCGAAAGCGCTCGTCAAGGCTTTATCAAGGTATTGACCCCTCCGGGTAAAGATACCATCCTTGGTGTGACGATCGTCTCAGAGCATGCTGGAGATTTAATCCCTGAGTTTGTTTTGGCGATGAAGCACGGTTTGGGGCTCAATAAAATTCTTGGAACTATTCATGCTTACCCAACTTGGGCTGAAGGGGCAAAATACACCGCGGGCAATTGGAAAAAAGCCAACAAGCCAGAAAAAGTACTGGCTTTGCTAGAGAAATATCACACTTGGCGTCGTCAATAATAGAAGTACAGGCACACTCTTATCTGGGTGTGCCTTTTGTTTTCGAGAGTGTATTGAGATTGGATAAAGACCAAATGGATCTGAGGAGAAAAACTGGCTGATGAAGAAAGGCATATTAAGTCGCTGTAGATGCTTTTTAAGTATCGTTTTTGTGCTGTTTACTTCTGTACAAACTCAAGCAGAAACGGTTCAGTTTTATGCTTGGGGCGGCAGTGCTCAAGTAAATGGTTATTTACAATGGGCCAATCAGCAATTACAGCAGCAATACGGAATTACCCTGAATCATGTCAAGTTGGCTAACACCAGCGATGCGGTTTCAAGAGTACTAGCGGAAAAAGCCGCAGGTAATGATGATCACGGCAGTGTCGATCTTATTTGGATCAATGGTGAAAACTTTGCGGCCATGAACCGCCACCATTTGCTTCTTAAAGATTGGGTATCAGAGTTGCCCAATTTTGCTTTGACTAATCCAG
This sequence comes from Vibrio sp., assembly GCA_041587235.1. Classification (GTDB taxonomy): domain Bacteria; phylum Pseudomonadota; class Gammaproteobacteria; order Enterobacterales; family Vibrionaceae; genus Vibrio. The sequence goes on along the minus strand of JBFGYW010000005.1, from coordinate 24,771 downwards.
AGCATAATCCAGCCATGACCAAAGACTTTGGTTTAGATACCCAAGGGCAAGAAGCGCCGTGGGGCAAAGCGGCGATGGTGTTTTATTACAATAGTCGTTACCTCGATAGTCCACCGCAAAACCTGTCCCAGTTATTGGTGTTTGCCAAGCAACACCCTGGTCGTTTTACATACCCTCTGCCCAGTGATTATTTGGGGATCACGTTTTTAAAATACGCGTTAGTGTCGTTAAACAAAGGCGACCTTGAGGCGTTATACCAACCTGTGACTGACGCGAATTTTAAAGCGATGACCGCGCCATTGTGGCAGTATTTAGATAAGCTTCACCCTTTGATGTGGCGACAGGGCCACTATTGGTTAAGACAGGCGTCACAGTTACAAAAGTTAATGAGTAACCAAGAACTGTTGCTCTCTTTTTCTTTTACTTCAGCGGAAATTCCCAGTGCTGTGACTCGCTATGATTTACCAGAAAGTATTCGTACTTATGCGATGCAAGACGGCAGTTTAGGCAATATTCACTTTGTCGGTATTCCCTATAATACTGCACACCCTGAGGCGGCGAAAAAAGTCGTCAATTTCTTTTTGTCACCACAAGCCCAAGCCAAAAAACAACAAGTCTCTGTTTGGGGAGATGAGACCGTGTTGGATCTGTCCCTGTTAGATGCCAAGGTGCAGTCGCAGTTTCAGCCCGAGGTGGTGTTGCCATCGGCATTGCCATCAGGAGCTTACCACTCACTGTTGCCAGAGCCCCATGCTAGCTGGGCAGATGCGTTGAGAAAAGCCTGGTTTGAACGTTACGGAGAGCGTTATTAATGATGAATTTTCAGCGATTTACACAGCTGATGAGAATGGGCTTATTCATTGTATTGCTGTTGCCCGTTTTAATGGGGGTCATAGGTGTGTTACTGCCAGCACTGGGTTATTTCCCGGCGTTGGGAAAAATGGATCTAGGCTTTACCGTTTTTGCCGAGCTCTTTCAAGTCGATGGGCTGCTGGCCATGGTGAGCTTATCGCTTTTCACTGGCTTGGTGTCAACTGCGATCGCCACTATCGGCGCTTTAGCCTTGGTCGCGGTGTTTTATCACCACGCTTGGTTGGCTAAAATTCAACGCTTATTAAGCCCGTTATTGGTGATCCCGCATGCAGCCGCGGCCATTGCACTTATTTTGTTATTGTCCCCATCCGGTTGGTTTGCACGTTTAATCGAGTGGGGAGAAAATGCCATGCCGCCTCAATGGCTATTTCCCTACGACAGCTATGGCTTGGCAATTATTTTTGCTTTGGTGCTTAAAGAGCTTCCATTTATCTTTTTAATTTTATTGAGCACCTTGGAGCAACCTCAACTAAAACGCCGTTTTGATGGTTACCTAAAAACCGCTCAATCACTGGGTTACTCACCGGTAATGTCCTTGATAAAAACCGTATTACCGGTTGTTTATCCGCATATCCGTTTGCCCTTGTTGGCGGTATTGGCTTATGCCACCGCCAATGTGGAAATTCCACTGATTTTGGGACCAAATGATCCGCCGACATTAGCGGTAGCCATTGTGCATTGGTTTAATCATGTTGACTTGTCACTGCGCTTTCAAGCTTCTGCTGCTGCGTTAATTCAGTTGCTGGTGACTTTGTTTGCTCTGGTTGTTTGGCTGTTTGCTGAGCGCGTCCTTGGTGCCTTAACTCAGCAATGGTTGATTTACAGCCGCTCCTCACGTCTTGAATATGCCTTAAAAGCGGGCGCGTATTTCTTTGTGGTTTTGTACGTTGGCATGGCGGTATTCATGCTCTTTAGCTTGCTGTTATGGTCATTGGCCACTTACTGGTCTTTTCCTGATCTATTTCCCCAGGGCTTGACCTTATTGCATTGGCAAACGGCCTTGACTGCCTTGTCGACGCCCATCATGAATAGTTTGGGATTGGGCATTGTGGTCAGCCTCAGTGCGGTTTGCTTAGTGTTGCTTGCGTTAGAGGCCGAAGTGAACCAAGGTATGTATAAAACGCGGCGTGGGCGGCAATGGCAACATTGGCTTCTCAATGTGACTTTGTATTTGCCATTAATTATACCCGGAGTGGCTTTTTTGTTTGGTCTGGTTTGGTTTCAGCAAGTTTATTGGCCTCAACTGTTGTGGTTTAACGTGTTTATCAGCCACTTTGTCTATGTGCTGCCTTATGTCTTTATCTCGCTTGCCGTGTCGTATCGACGCTTTGACCCCCGTTATTTGAAGGTGGCTTCCGGGCTTGGTATTGGACCACTACAAACATTTTTACAGATCAAACTGCCCTTGCTGTTTCGGCCAGTTTTAGTCGCTTTTGCTTTGGGCTTATCGATTAGTTTTAGTCAGTATTTACCCACGCTATTGGCCTCAGGTGGCCGTTTGGCGACAGTTACCACAGAAGCGGTCGCCATTGTTTCGGGGAGTAGTACCCGCTTAAGTGCAGTGTATGTTTTAGTACAATTGATACTGCCTTTGATTGGGTTTGTATTAGCTTGGTGGTTACCCCAGGTCTTTTTTAACCCTAAATCTCACATAACGCATAAAAAACAATAGAGGGAAGCATGAATTTAGTCTTAGATAACATTGCCATTTTTAATGGTGATATCCCCTTGTTAACGATCGATGCCAGCATTGGCGCAGGGGAAGTGCTGACCATTATGGGGCCCTCAGGTGTGGGTAAGTCAACATTGCTCGATGTGATCAGTGGTCAACTGCAAGCCCCTTTTCACTACACAGGTAGCGTAAAGTTTAACGGTCAGCGCCTCGACGAACTGCCGTCTCATCAACGGAAAATGGGGGTGTTGTACCAAGAAGCGCTCTTGTTCGAACATTTGACCGTAGAGCAAAATATTGCCTTTGCCATGTCGGGTTCACAAGCCGATAAGAGTAAGACTGAGCAGCAAAATTGGATTGCCGAACAGTTATCTCAGATTGGTTTGGCGGATATGGCCAAGCGCGCCGTGGATACGTTATCGGGCGGGCAACAAGCGCGTGTGGCGCTGCTGCGCACTTTGGCTTCTAAGCCCAATGCAGTGTTACTCGATGAGCCGTTTAGCAAATTAGATACCTCTTTGCGACAACAAGTTCGCGATTGGGTATTTGAGCAATTGGCTGAGCGGGGATTGCCAGCTGTGCTGGTGACACACGATAAAGAAGACAGCGCCATGCTCAATGGCCAGGTTATAGAGGTTTAGTATGTTTGATGCCAAGGTCACCCCTTATATAAAACCAATACTCAATCCTTTCATTGTTGCCTTGGACAAAAAAGGAGTGCGCCCAAACCACGTGACAGTGGCGGGTTTTGTGATTGGCTTAATGACCATGCCAATGATCATTCACGGTTTTTGGTTGCTGGCCTTGTTGTGTATTGCCATCAATCGAATCTGTGACGGCATTGATGGTCAATTGGCGCGTTATCAAGCCTCGAGTAGCAGTGCAGGGGGCTATCTTGATATTTGCCTCGATTTTTTGTTTTATGCGTCCGTTCCTTTGGCGTTTGGTATTGCTAATCCAATTGAATGGGGCATTCCGGCTTTATTGCTGATTGCGAGCTTTATTGGTACCGGCAGTAGTTTTCTCGCTTTTGCCATCGCCGCAGAAAAATTTAACATTGATAAACCGCAGTTTAGCCATAAAAGCTTTTATTACATGCAGGGACTCACCGAAGGGTTTGAGACCATTTTGGCTTTTGTGGCTTTTTGTTTGTGGCCGCATTATTTTCCGGTTTTAGCTTATGTTTTTGCCCTTGCTTGTTCTATTACTATCGTGACTCGGATTGTCGGTGGGTTTTACACACTAAAACAGGTCGAAGAAAATGGATGAACAGAGTACTAGCATTCGGTTGAGCGTGTTCCTCTCTGTCTTTGTGGTGATGGCAGTATGGGAAGCGTTATTACCCGCGAGGCATTCGCCGGTTTCTAAAGTGCGTCGCTGGTGGGGCAATCTGGCATTGATTGTGGTTGGCTCTGTTGCCGCTCGAGTGGTTTTGCCAATGACACTTACCGGCATTGCCCTGTGGGCGGCAGAGCATAACTTCGGGGTGTTTCATTGGCTCGACACCGCTATAGTGATCGCCACCATTTTGGGGGTATTGCTACTTGATGTGGTGATTTATTGGCAGCATAGGCTCAGTCATACCGTCCCTATTTTATGGCGTTTACACCAAGTGCATCACGCAGATGGGCATGTTGATACAACGACCGGATTGCGTTTTCACCCATTTGAAATCGTGATGAGCTTAGCGATTAAAGCATCAGTGGTACTCTTATTCGGTATTCCTGCTGTCGCGGTGGTCATTTTTGAAGTGGCGCTGAATGGCTTTGCAATTTTTAATCACGCCAATATTCGCCTCCCTAAAAAGTGGGATGATCGACTGTCTTATATTTTTATTACTCAAAGGGTACATCGTGTACATCACAGTGTGAAACTCAATGAATCCAATAGTAATTTTGGGTTTAGTGTCTCGTGGTGGGATAGGTTATTTGGCAGTTATAAGTCGCATGGTGAGAAAAGCGATGAAACCCTCGACATTGGGCAAAATGCATTTCCTGCCAATAATGATAATGCGAGCTTGTGGCGATTGTTGACCATGCCTTTTGCCAAAAGAAAATAGCTATACCGACCAGTAAGTCGCCAATAAGGCGGCTTACTGGGTCGGTTTTAAAGGTTAGGGACAGAGGAAAAACATGACCAATCTCTCCGTTATGGTCGAGGTCAGGAACTGAAGCCATTGAGGTAAATTGCGGTGAAATCGGCAAGTAACGATTGTTTATGAGTGACAAATCGGCCAAAATAGCGACCAATTGTATCTAACAGGCGGACAGACAAGTTGCATTATACGACTTTGATGTCGTTGTATTATCGTGCTTTCCGTTGAACAACAAAAGAAAGAACTCATGGCAGATCAGAATTTTCTCAATCAAGTCAATAAGCGAAGAACCTTTGCTATCATTTCGCACCCTGATGCGGGTAAAACGACCATCACTGAAAAAGTCTTGTTATTTGGACGCGCGATTCAGTCGGCGGGTACCGTCAAAGGCCGAGGTTCAAGCCAGCATGCCAAATCTGACTGGATGGAGATGGAGAAAGAGCGGGGGATCTCGGTCACGACCTCGGTCATGCAGTTTCCTTATAACGAGTGCTTGGTCAACTTACTCGATACCCCAGGACACGAAGATTTCTCGGAAGATACCTACCGAACACTGACCGCTGTCGACTCGTGTTTGATGGTGATTGACGCTGCCAAAGGTGTCGAAGATCGCACGCGAAAATTAATGGAAGTGACTCGTTTACGCGACACGCCGATTGTCACCTTTATGAACAAACTCGACCGCGATATCCGCGATCCCATGGAATTGCTCGACGAAGTAGAGAGTGAGCTCAACATGGCGTGCGCGCCGATTTCATGGCCGATTGGCTGTGGTAAAGAGTTTAAAGGCGTATACCATATTCACCGCGATGAAACGATTTTGTACAGTACCGGCCAAGGGCATACTATTCAGGATGAGAAGATCATTAAAGGTTTAGACAACCCTGAGCTAGACCAAGCGATCGGTGAAGAACTGGCGGAACAACTTCGCGAAGAGCTCGAGTTAGTCCTTGGTGCCTCAAATGAGTTTGATCTTGAGCTGTTCCTCAGCGGTGATCTTACCCCGGTTTTCTTCGGTACTGCCTTGGGTAACTTTGGTGTGGACCACATGCTCGATGGTTTGACTCAATGGGCGCCGTCGCCATTGCCTCGTCAAACCAATGAGCGTCAAGTGAGTGCTGAAGAAGAAAAGTTCTCGGGTTTCGTGTTTAAAATCCAAGCCAATATGGACCCTAAACACCGTGACAGAATTGCCTTTATGCGGATTGTTTCAGGTACCTACCAGCAAGGGATGAAAATGAATCACGTGCGTTTAGGCAAACAGATCAACATTGCTGATGCAGTGACCTTTATGGCGGGTGACCGTGCGCGTGCAGAACAAGCCGTTGCGGGGGATATTATCGGTTTACACAATCACGGTACCATTCAAATCGGTGATACCTTCACCCAAGGTGAAACGCTCAAGTTTTCGGGGATTCCTAACTTTGCCCCTGAATTGTTCCGCCGCATTCGCCTAAAAGATCCATTAAAACAAAAGCAATTGCTCAAAGGCTTGGTTCAGCTTTCAGAAGAAGGTGCGGTACAGGTCTTTCGCCCATTGCAAAATAACGACTTAATTGTGGGTGCGGTCGGTGTCTTGCAGTTTGATGTGGTTGTGGCTCGCTTAAAATCGGAATACAACGTCGAAGCAATCTACGAAAGTGTCAACGTGGCTACTGCGCGTTGGGTTGAATGCGATGACGAGAAAAAATTAGATGAATTCCAGCGTAAAAACCAAGCGAACCTCGCACTCGATGGCGGCGATAACCTCAGTTATATTGCGCCGACCATGGTGAATTTAAACTTGGCACAAGAGCGCTTCCCTGACATCGTATTTAGAGCAACTCGTGAGCACTAATTCGAAAGCCATAAAATAACCAATAAAAAAGCGGAGTCAGATGACTCCGCTTTTATAAAAAAATCAATAAATAACAGTCACTTTTCCAGCGCTGCTAACCGCGTCCTCTACTGCTTCCTCAACAGAGGTTCGACGCGTGAGAACGACACCTAAGCGGCGACGTCCATCAATATCAGGTTTGCCAAATAAACGCACTTGTGTTTGTGGCTGACTCAAACATTCCTTGATATGTTCAAATTGAATATTTTCTGATGTGCCTTGACCAAGGATGACCGCGGAAGCGGATGGTCCGTATTGGGTTATTTGATGAATGGGCATGCCAGTAAAGGCTCTGACATGTAATGCAAATTCAGACATTTCTTGTGAGATCATCGTTACCATACCCGTATCATGTGGGCGAGGTGAGACTTCATTGAAAATGACATTATCGCCTTTGACAAAGAGCTCTACACCAAAAAGACCATAACCACCTAGTGCTTCAACAACTTGGCCTGCTGTGAACTGTGCCGCTTTTATCGCTTCTTGTGACATGGCTTGTGGTTGCCAGGATTCACGGTAGTCACCATCTTCTTGTCGATGCCCAATGGGATCACAAAAATGGATACCATCAACGGCTCTAACTGTCAGTAGCGTGATCTCATAATCAAAGTCAATGAACCCTTCAATGATCACTCGGCCGGCCCCACTACGACCACCTTGCTGAGCATACAACCAAGCTTGCTGAACATCTTCTGCTGTTTTGATAATACTTTGCCCTTTACCAGAAGAACTCATTACAGGTTTAACCACGCAAGGAATACCAACTTGTTCAACGGCTGACTTAAAATCCGTAATATTATCAGCGAAGCGGTAAGGAGAGGTCGTTAAGTTGAGTTCTTCGGCTGCTAGGCGTCGGATACCTTCGCGATTCATGGTTAATCTCGTTGCTTTGGCAGTTGGAACGATATTAACGCCTTGTTGCTCCAGTTCGATGAGCTTATCGGTTGCAATGGCTTCAATTTCTGGAACCACGTAAGCGGGCTTTTCTGTTTGAATGATTTTTTCCAGGGCATTGCCATCTAACATGTCTACAACATAACTACGATGAGCCACTTGCATCGCTGGGGCGTTGGGATAGCGATCACAGGCAATCACTTCTAAGCCAAGTCGTTGACATTCTATCGCAACTTCTTTTCCAAGCTCACCTGAGCCTAATAATAAAACACGTGTTGCATATTTGCTTGTTGCTGTACCGAACATAATTCTACCTAAAAAGGATAAAGAAAAGACAATCTTTGTCGATCATACTCAACTTTTCGTACCAAGCAAACGTTTGCTTGGTGTTTGGGGGGATTTAACCACATAAAATGATGGTGAAGAAGAAAGTGGGAGGAGTGATATAAAAGTGGTTCTTGCTTGGAGAAAAAATAGCGAAGTAAATACTTCGCTATTTTAATGGTTTAATTTATAGGTAAATCTTATTCACGTTCCTTGGTATAAGGGACACCAATCGCTTTCGGAGCCATGGCTTTGCCAATAAAGCCCGCCAACAAAAAGACCGTTAATACGTAAGGCAGTGCTTCAATGGCCTGTACTGGGATGGCGACGTCGCCGATACTAAAGCCTTGCATACGGATTGCCAGTGCATCCAAAAAGCCAAACAACAAACACGCCGCCATGGCCGTAAAGGGACGCCATTTACCAAAAATCAGCGCCGCCAATGCCATATAGCCTTTACCTGCGCTCATGTTGGGAATGAATTGCGCTGTTTGCGCTACTGAGAGGTACACACCGCCGATGCCGACGAGTACGCCACAGATAATCACCCCGGCGTAACGCGTGCCATTAACGGAGATCCCAGCAGTATCGACAGCAGAAGGTGAGTCACCGACAGCGCGCAGGCGCAAACCAAAGCGAGTTTTAAACATCACAAACCAAGCGAGCGGTACCACAATGATCAGCAAATATTCTAGCAAAGAGTGACCACTGATTAACTCATGATAGAAATAACCAATGACGGGAACATCGGCAAGTGCCTCAGCGCCGGGCAAGTCTATCGGTGCAAAACGGGCATCTCCCGAGAGAGATGGGGTTTGCCCGCCTTGGTGATACCAATAGCGCCCCAGTGTCACGGTGAGACCGACGGCGAGAATATTGATCGCCATACCACTGACGACTTGATCGCCTTTATGAGTAATGGCGGCAAAGCCGTGTAATAAGGATAAAAGGACAGAGATGCCAATACCCGCGAAAAGACCAAGCATAGCTGAATTGGTTTCATAAGACACAGCAGCACCAACAAATGCCGCAGACAGTAATTTGCCTTCTAGAGCAATGTTAACCACCCCAGCGCGCTCACAGAACATGCCTGCTAAGGCGGCAAATATCAATGGTGTTGCGACGCGAATGGTGGCGTCGAGCATGAGAATAATGGTTTCGTACATAATCAAGCTTCTCCTTTACGAGGAGTGACAAGGCGTAAGTAGAGTTTTTCAAGCGTGGGCCTAAACATGTGTTCTAAAGCCCCAGAAAATAAAATCACCAACCCTTGCAAAACAACCACAATATTACGGTCGACACCGTATTCGAAGCTCAGTTCGGCCCCACCTTGATATAAAAAGCCAAATAACAAACTGGCAAGTAGCACGCCGACCGGGTGATTTCGGCCCATAAGCGCAACGGCAATGCCAGTAAAGCCAAAGCCCTCAACGAAGTTGAGTTTAATTTGGTGCAATTCACCTTGGAGGACATTCAAGCCAAAAAAGCCTGCTAGCATCCCGGAAATGGCCATGGCCATGACGACGACTTTGACATAGTGAATCCCGGCGTAACCGGCGGCAGATGGGTTAGCACCCACTGCGCGTATCTCATAGCCCCAGCGAGTGTGCCAAATGAACAGCCACACAAACACACAGCAAAGCAAAGCAAAAATAAAGCTTAAGTTAAGTGGGCTCGCGGCGATGTCGATACCTAGCGGCGCGAGGAGTTGATGCATTTTGGGCAGCCAGCTTCCTTCGGCAAAAATACGGCTTTCCGTTGCCATGGTGTCTGCGGGCTTAAGAATATCCACCAGTAAATAAGCCATTAACGACGCGGCAATGAAGTTGAACATGATGGTCGTAATTACAATATGAGAGCCACGGGTGGCTTGTAGATAAGCAGGGATAAAGCCCCAGGCTGCACCAAACAGCCCGCCGGCAAGGATCGCGACGGGAAACACAACATACCAAGGAGCAAATTCCCCTAAGGTCAAACAGACCAAACCGACCCCTAGGCCACCAATATAGGCTTGTCCTTCGCCGCCAATGTTAAATAAGCTGGCTTTAAAGGCAACAGAAACAGCCAGACCAGTAAAGATAAAGCCGGTCGCATAATACAAGGTATAGCCAAAGCCTTCCTCGTAGCCAAAGGCTCCTATCCACATTGTTTTTGCGGCATCAACGGGGTTAATGCCAATGTAATAAAACAAAATTGCGGAAACAAGGAAAGCAACCGCAACGTTAATGGTGGGCAACAGAGCAACCGTTACCCAAGCCGGGACTTTCTTTTGACTCATGAGTGCGATCCTTGAGCTGGTTTTAAATGGTCAGGCAAAATATTGGCCATCATTAAGCCGAGAGTTTTCTCATCTGCTTGTTCGGCACTGACTTCACCGACAATGGCACCATCAAACATGACCAAAACTCGGTCAGATAAGCTGAGTATTTCGTCGAGTTCAACCGAAACCAATAAGACGGCTTTGCCTGAATCGCGCCCTGCAATAACTTGCTGGTGAATGTATTCAATCGCGCCAATGTCAACGCCACGGGTAGGTTGGCCGACTAATAATACATCGGGGTTTTGTTCCATTTCTCGGGCAATAACCAGTTTTTGCTGATTGCCACCAGAAAAATTGGCGGTTTTTAAATGCACATTATTGGGCCGGACATCCCATTTATCCATATTGGTTTGGCAGGCTTCTTTTATTGCTTGCTTGTTTTGTAAAAAGCCCTTGTTGTATTGTTCTTGGTTGTGATAACCAAGGATATAAGCTTCTTGTGCTTCAAACTTGTTAATAAGGCCTTGTTTGTGTCGATCCTCTGGGATGTGTCCGACTTTCATCGCACGCACTTGTTGAGGATCTTTAGGTGTTTCGGCTGTGATCGTGTGTCCGTTGAGAACGATGGAACCTGATGAAGGGGAGGTGATCCCCGATAACAAGCTCAACACCTCGGACTGTCCATTGCCAGAAACGCCTGCAATGCCAACCACTTCTCCGGCTCTGACATTGAAACTGATACTTTTGACTCGCTCGACACCACTGCTGTCAAAATATTGAAGATTGTCGACTTGGATCAAGGTCTGTTTGGGGGCAGCGTTTTCTTTATCGACTTTTAAGCGCACTTTACGGCCCACCATCAGTTCGGCGAGTGCGTCTTGATCGGTGTCACTCGTTTTTACATGCGCAACCATTTCACCTTGGCGCATGACCGATATGTTGTCGGTGATGGCAAGAACTTCACGCAGTTTATGGGTGATGATCATCACCGTGGTGCCTTGTTGGCGTAACTTGTCGAGAATGCGAAATAAATGATCGGCTTCTTGTGGCGTTAAGACACCGGTTGGTTCATCTAAGATCAAGATCTTGGCATCTCGATACAGGGCTTTTAAAATTTCGACACGCTGTTGTAAGCCAACTGGCAGATCGCCAACAATGGCGTCTAAAGGGACTTCTAAGCCATAATCTTGTTCAATTTTTTGTAATTTCTTACGAGCGGAAGACAAACTCTCGCTCAGTTTCCATCCTTTCTCTGCACCGAGAATGATATTTTCTAATACCGTGAATGTATCGACTAACATAAAATGCTGATGCACCATGCCGACACCGGCTTTGATTGCCTCTTGTGAATTGGCGGGCTGATAGGGTTGGCCATTGATGTGCATGCTGCCTTTATCGGCATGATAAAAGCCATAAATGATACTCATCAGAGTTGATTTTCCGGCGCCATTTTCGCCGATGATGCCATGTATTGAACCTTGAGGAATTTGAAGATCGATATGTTTATTGGCGTGAACAGCGCCAAAGCGTTTATCAATTCCTTTGAGCTCAATAGCGAAATCTTGGGAAGTCATCACATTTACATCCTGAAATCTGTGAATGTTTATACCCATGACAGCCAAAGGGTGCCCAACAATAAAGCCGTTTAGTGTCATTATCAGGCCACTAATCGTTGATATTCCAATCGATTAACGAACTAACGGTTTACTCTGGCTAATGAGTATGGAGCAATGGCTGTGATGAGACTTTGCCGCAGATGAGCAACGGCACCGCAAGAAGGGCAGTGCCGAGGACAACGACATATTGCAAAGCAATCCTAGTTGTTATAACTGGTGATTAACTGATCGGCCATCTCTTTGGCGTTACGCTTATCGAGGGTGACCTCACAGTCAATGTGATTGCTATTAGTAAGTACAAGTATTGTCAGACATGTAGTCGTGAACTACGATCTTACCGGCAACAATATCGTCTTTTATGCCGTCAACATAGGCTTTAAGATCAGAAGAAATAAGTGATTTGTTATTGTCATCCAGTGCCCAAGCAACGCCGTCTTCTTTTAGGCCAAGTACTTTGATACCTGGGGTCCAATTCCCTTGCATTGCGGACTCCCACGTATCGTAAGCGGCCATACCGACACGCTTAACCATGGACGTCAGCATCGTCCCAGGTTGAATGTGGTTTTGGTTTGAATCAACACCGATAGCGAATTTTCCTGCATCTTTCGCTGCTTGATAAACGCCCATACCGGTACCGCCTGCAGCGGCATAAATGACGTCAGCGCCTTTAGAAAACTGAGATTTTGCCAATTCAGAGCCTTTGGCAGGATCTGAGAAGGCCGCCGGTGTTGAGCCGGTCATATTTTGCAACACCGTGATGTCAGCATTGGCGTATTTCGCCCCTTGCTGGTAGCCGCACTCAAATTTTCGAATCAGCGGAATATCCATCCCACCGACAAAGCCAATCACACCGGTTTTTGATGTTTTCGCGGCAATCGCACCGACTAAGAAAGAACCTTCGTGCTCTTTAAAGATCACAGATTGAACATTGGGTTTGTCGATGACCATGTCGATAATGGTGAATTTTATATCAGGAAACTCGCTTGCCACTTTTTCGACAGCAGAGGCCATGTTAAAACCAACGGCAACGATCGGGCTAAAACCGCGACTGGCAAGGCGACGCAGACCTTGCTCGCGTTGCGCTTCGTTTTGTGGTTCAAATTCACGAACTTTAACGTCTTTATCGGCATTGAACTTTTCAACGCCATTTCTAAATACGGCTTCGTTAAAAGACTTATCAAATTTACCGGCGGTATCATAAACCACAGCCGGTTTTTCGGCGGCAAAAGAAGAGAAAGAGCTAATTGCTAAAGTGAGCGCTGAAAGAGTGAGTATGGATTTTTTCACTGGTGATATCCCTATGTTGTATTTTAATCATCAATAACGTCGTTCTTATTGGCAATGTGAGTATGAATTTTTTTCCTCACATCATTATTATTATGATGGGTAAGATTTGAATTGAGCATGCCTTTGCTCAAAAAATCGAATGGATTTTTTTAAAAAGTCGATCCTGGTCTTACCTGAACAAATATTATCCTGAGTAACGAAGAAAAAAAAGCCATCTCAGTCACAGCTAATTGACATAAATGGATACTTTTTGAACTAAAGTGTGATCTAAATCACCAAGATGGAGGTGGGGGAGTGACTGAGCATCCCTTATTTTATTCTTGAGCAGGGATTTCTTGGGTGTTGCGAGAACATCATTTATGGTCTCATTGGCATTGTTACTCTCTTTGATATTTATCGCTTGCTGAACGCTAAGGAGCGTTATTTGTTGCCACTTTTTGATACTCATTGCCACCTCGACCGGCAAGACCTTCGTGTGCAATCACTTGAGTCCATTTTAGGCCAGGCTAAACACGTCGGCGTTCAAGCTTTTATGCTGCCCGCTTGTCAAGCGTCTAGTTGGCACACCGTGTTAGATATTACTAAGCGCTATCAAGCGGTTTATTGTGCTTTGGGTTTACATCCTTATTTTATTGAACATCATCGCGAGTACGACTTAGAGGCCTTGGCTTTACTGCTCGATGATAAAGCGCAAACACACTGTGTCGCGGTAGGAGAAATAGGGCTCGATTTTTATCACTCGCGTGAAACACAAGATAAACAAAGGTTTTTTTTCCAACAACAAATCAATTTAGCCAATGACTATGGGTTACCTTGTGTGATCCACAACCGCAAAGCATCACAAGATATTGCGAAAATACTGCGGCGAACCCCACTAAACAGTGGTGGGGTTATACACGGTTTTACTGGTAGTGTTGAAGAAGCCAAACAATTTATCAATTTGGGCTTGATGATTGGGGTGGGGGGAAGTATCACCTACTTACGGGCACAAAAGACTCGCAGGGCTATCGCCAGTGTTCCCCTAGATTGTCTGGTGTTAGAAACCGATGCACCGGATATGCCCTTGTCTGGCTATCAAGGACAAGAGAATTACCCATTTTATTTGCCGCAAATTTTTGAGCATTTAGTGGCATTGCGCTCTGAGTCAAGGGAAGTGATTGCCGAGGCTTTGTGGGCCAATAGCCAACGCTTGTTTGCTTTGATTTAGTGTTAATGCAATCGTTTACATACTTCAGGTTGATGTTTTTTTGTAATATCGGGTTATTTTTTGAACTAATTCACAAAATTGTCATGTATTGTACTTTAATCAACATAAAAGTGTGAAATTGGTACTACTTTATTGGCGGTGGATACGTATAATTGGCGCTTCTTTTAACGCCCCTTTTTTGCCATCAACTATAAGGAAGCCATAAACTATGAGCCTGTTTATGAGCCTGATTGGGATGGCCGTACTGATCGCTATCGCAGTACTGCTATCTGATAATCGCAAAGCCATCAATCTTAGAACTGTGGGTGGTGCATTTGCCATCCAATTCATTCTCGGAGGATTCGTACTTTACGTCCCTTGGGGGAAAGACCTTCTCGCTGGTTTTTCTGCTGGTGTACAAAACGTTATTGATTACGGTAAAGATGGCATCAGCTTTCTGTTCGGTAGTCTGGTTAACTTTTCAGTCGACGGCATTGGATTTATTTTTGCCTTCCAAGTATTGCCAACCGTTATTTTCTTCTCTGCGTTGATCTCGGTATTGTATTACCTAGGTGTGATGCAGTGGGTGATCAAAATTTTAGGCGGCGCTTTGCAAAAAGCACTCGGAACGTCTCGCGCCGAGTCTATGTCTGCTGCAGCAAACATCTTTGTTGGCCAAACAGAAGCGCCATTGGTTGTACGTCCTTTTGTTCCTAAAATGACTCAGTCAGAACTCTTTGCTGTCATGTGTGGTGGCTTGGCTTCTGTGGCGGGTGGTGTACTCGCCGGTTACGCATCGATGGGTGTGCCTCTTGAGTACCTTGTTGCTGCGTCATTTATGGCAGCGCCAGGCGGCTTGTTGTTTGCCAAGATCATCAAACCTGAAACTGAAACGCCAAACGACGATATCGTTGATATTGATGGCGGTGACGAAAAGCCTGCCAACGTTATCGATGCGGCCGCGGGCGGTGCGTCTATGGGTATGCAACTGTCTTTAAATATCGGTGCGATGCTATTGGCCTTTATCGGTTTAATTGCTTTGCTAAACGGTATCTTAGGTGGTGTTGGTGCCTGGTTTGGTTACGAGCACCTCACCTTAGAATTGTTACTAGGTTGGTTGTTTGCCCCTCTGGCTTACGTGATTGGTGTGCCATGGAATGAAGCGACCTTAGTCGGCTCGTTCATCGGCCAAAAAATCGTGGTGAACGAATTTGTTGCTTACCTAAACTTTGTGCCTTACGTGGGAGAAGGTGCCCAAGTGGTTGCTCAAACTGGTCAAGTGCTTTCAGAAAAATCAACGGCGATTATCTCATTTGCTCTGTGTGGTTTTGCGAACTTGTCATCGATTGCCATTTTGCTTGGTGGTTTGGGCGGTATTGCGCCAAATCGCCGTCAAGACATTGCACGTTTTGGTGTTAAAGCCATCGCTGCCGGTACTTTGTCAAACTTGATGGCCGCGACCATCGCAGGTTTCTTCTTGTCGTTCTAAGCTCTGAGCACCGACATTAGAAACGCTTTTTTCAGCCCTATAGTCTTTTGCTATAGGGCTGATTGTTTTTTATTCCCCCTTTTTTTGAGATACAAAACGTTTGCGTTTTTTAACTGGCTACCTTTTGGGAGTAAAACGATCTACTCTTGGCCAGTAAATACGTTATCGACATAGCGGTGACAGGGATAGCAATTGATCAGACGATCGAGTCTTCAAGGAACCAAGTCCGTTCATCTAGGTGCCGTTGCGATAAACAGTGGTGACTGTGAACTTTATTGGAGAGAAAAATGAACGAATTACAGCAACAAGCATTACGCGCTTTACGTCTAATGGATCTAACGACGCTCAATGACGATGATACCAATGACAAAGTGTTGAGTTTGTGTCAACAGGCGAAAACAGCGGTAGGAACAACGGCAGCAGTATGTATTTACCCTCGCTTTGTGCCCATTGCGAAAAAAACACTGGCTGAGCAAGGTACCCCAGAGGTCAAAATTGCCACGGTAACGAACTTTCCACACGGCAATGATGATATTGATATCGCCGTTGCTGAGACCCGCGCTGCGGTGGCTTATGGCGCCGATGAAGTGGATGTCGTGTTCCCGTACCGCCGTTTAATCGCCGGTGATGAGCAATGCGGCTTTGATTTAGTTAAAGCGTGTAAAGCGGCTTGCGGCGAAAATGTATTGTTAAAAGTCATTATCGAAGTCGGCGAGTTAAAAACCGAAGCCTTGATCAAGCAAGCGTCAAAAATCGCCATTGAAGCCGGTGCCGACTTTATCAAAACTAGCACAGGTAAAGTGGCGGTCAATGCGACGCCAGAATACGCACGCTGGATGCTCGAAGTCATTGCAGAGCTTGGGGTAAGTGACAGCGTTGGTTTCAAACCGGCTGGTGGTGTACGTAGTGCAGAAGACGCCGCGGCGTATTTGGCCATGGCCGATGATATTCTCGGCGCACAATGGGCCGATCAGCGCCACTATCGCTTTGGTGCTTCTAGCCTGCTGACGAACTTGCTCAATACCCTTGATGTCTCTGATGACGTTGCTGATCCAAACGCATACTGATCACGCGTTTTGTATTGAGGAGGCAGGATGTTTCTAATACAAGAATTAATCGCGAAAAAGCGTCTTGGCAAAGCGTTAAGTCGGGATGAAATCTACTTTTTGATCGATGGCATTGCCAAAGGGACAGTGGCGGACAGTCAGGTAGGCGCTTTTGCTATGGCAGTGTGTTTTCAAGATATGACCAAACAAGAGCGTATCGACTTAACCTGTGCGATGCGTGATTCGGGGCAAGTTTTGAATTGGCGCAATCTAAATTTATCAGGGCCGATACTCGACAAGCATTCGACCGGCGGCGTTGGTGATGTGACATCGCTGATCTTAGGGCCTTTAATTGCAGCCTGTGGCGGCTATGTGCCAATGATTTCAGGACGAGGCCTTGGTCACACCGGAGGTACGCTCGACAAGCTCGAAGCGATCCCAGGTTATCAGGTTGAAGTGTCGAATCAAAAAATTGGCGAAACCTTGCAAACGGCAGGAGTGGCAATTATCGGCCAAAGCGGTGAGTTGGCTCCCGCCGATAAACGCATTTATGCCATCCGCGATGTCACGGCGACCGTGGACAATATCTCGTTGATCACAGCGTCGATTTTGGCGAAAAAGCTTGCCGCTGGACTTGATGCGCTGGTCATGGATGTCAAAGTGGGCTCTGGTGCGTTTATGCCAAGCTATCAAGAGTCGCAAAACTTGGCACAAAGTATCGTTGATGTCGCCAATGGGGCGGGTACCCGCACGCGAGCTTTATTGACGGACATGAATCAAGTACTCGCTCACTCAGCGGGCAACGCATTAGAAGTCAAGGAAGTCATCGCACTGCTGACTGGAGACGTGCGCTCTTCTCGTTTGTATCAGGTTACGATGGCACTGTGCCAAGAGTTGTTAGTGATGGGCAAGCTTGCTCAAGATAATCAAGCGGCTCAAACCATGCTCGAGCGCGCCTTACACAGTGGCGAAGCGGCGGAGCGATTTAACCGCATGGTGTCCTCTTTAGGGGGGCCAAGTGATATTATTTCGACGTACTCGCAGCATTTGCCACAGGCGAAAATCATTCGCCCGGTGTTCAGTTCAACCCCTGGTATTATTTGCCAAATGGACACTAAACAGGTGGGAATGGCAGTCGTTGAGCTTGGTGGTGGTCGCCGGCAACCGACAGATCGTTTGGATTACAGTGTTGGCCTTGAGTCGATTTGTGGTTTGGGCGATGAGGTCGATGCGCACCGTCCACTGGCCGTGATTCACGCGCAAAGTGAAGATGACTGGCAACGTGCCGCCGCTCGAGTACAGCAAGCGGTGGTCACCGCTCAAGAACCGGTTAGCGATATCACTTCGGTGTATCAAACCATTGAATAATTCTATCGGCTAAGTTGGCAATATCCGTTACTTAGCCAAATGAAGTCACAGAGACTTTTTTACACATAAACTAGAAGGAATACGCGAATGGCAACGCCTCATATTAATGCTGAAATGGGTGATTTTTCAGATGTTGTTTTAATGCCTGGAGATCCTTTACGCGCAAAATACATTGCCGAAACGTTTCTTGATGATGTTGTTGAAGTGTGTAACGTTCGTAATATGTTCGGTTACACAGGGACCTTTAAAGGCCGTAAGATCTCTGTTATGGGACACGGTATGGGCATCCCTTCTTGCTCAATTTATGCCACAGAGCTTGTCAAAGATTACGGTGTTAAAAAACTCATCCGTGTGGGCAGCTGCGGTGCGGTTAACGAAGACATCAAAGTTCGTGATGTTGTGATTGGTATTGGCGCTTGTACGGATTCTAAAGTGAACCGCATTCGCTTTAAAGATCATGATTTTGCAGCGATTGCTGACTACCATATGGTCAGAGCGGCTGAAGAAGCGGCCAAGGCGCGCTCAGTCGATGTAAAAATTGGCAACCTATTCTCAGCAGAGCTTTTTTATACGCCAGATCCTGAAATGTTCGACGTCATGGACAAATACGGCATTGTCGGCGTGGAGATGGAAGCGGCTGGTCTGTACGGTGTAGCGGCTGAATATGGCGTGAAAGCACTGACGATTTGTACTGTTTCTGATCACATCAAAACCGGTGAGCAAACTACGTCAGAAGAGCGTCAAAACACCTTCAATGAGATGATTGAAATTGCTTTAGAGTCGGTATTAATCGGCGATCAAGCTTAAGCGCGAAAACTGACTCAATCGCTGTAAGAGTGATGGTTGTTACCAGTAAAACCGAGTGGATGCACTCGGTTTTTTTATTTTAACCCAGAGAAGAGCATGGGGAGGACGAGCGGTTAAGCGCCATTTTTTACTGGCTTTTCCTTTGCCTTTTTTTGGTCAGAAAACAGCGCAAAACTTGCTATTGACACCTGTCTCTCTATACTAGCGTCGCGAACGATGTCACTCGCTATATCCATCATTTACAAAAGAAGAAGCCTAACCATGCAAGTTTCAGATTTTCATTTCGACCTGCCAGACGAGCTGATTGCCCGCTACCCTCAACCTGAGAGAACGGCGAGCCGTTTATTGCAATTAAATGGCAATACGGGACAGTTAAATGACCGTACATTCACCGATGTTTTGGCCTTGGTAGAGCCTGGCGATTTAATGGTTTTCAACAATACTCGTGTGATCCCTGCACGTCTATTTGGCCGTAAAGATTCGGGTGGCAAGTTAGAAGTCTTAATTGAACGTATGTTGGATGACAAAAGCATTCTCGCGCATGTCCGTTGCTCAAAATCACCTAAGCCGGGCAGTGTGATTTGGCTCGGTGAGCAAGATGAGTTTCAAGCCACCATGGTTGCGCGTCACGATGCGTTGTTTGAATTGCGTTTTGACAGTGATCTTTCGGTCCTGGATATTTTAAATCAAATCGGCCACATGCCTTTGCCACCTTACATCGATCGCCCCGATGAAGAAGCAGACAAAGAGCGTTATCAAACGGTCTACAACGAAAAGCCAGGAGCGGTCGCTGCGCCGACAGCGGGTTTGCACTTTGACCAGGCACTATTGGAAAAGATCAAAGCCAAAGGGGTGGAGTTTGCTTATGTGACACTGCATGTTGGCGCCGGAACCTTCCAACCGGTTCGCGTTGATGAGATTGAAAATCACCACATGCACGCTGAATACGTTGAAGTCTCCGAAGAGGTGGTCGCAGCGATTGAAGCCACTCGTGCCCGAGGTAACCGAGTTATTGCCGTTGGTACAACGTCAGTGCGCTCTTTAGAAAGTGCGGCTCAAGAAGCGAAAAAAGCCGGCCATGACACGATTCAACCTTTCTTTGGCGACACGGAAATCTTTATCTACCCTGGCTATCAATATCAAGTCGTCGATGCGCTCATTACCAACTTTCACTTACCCGAGTCGACCTTGATCATGTTAGTCAGTGCATTTGCCGGTTATGATCACACCATGAACGCCTATCAGCATGCGGTGCAACAAGCGTATCGCTTTTTTAGTTATGGCGATGCCATGTTTATCAGTAAAAAGACCGACTGATAATCCAAAGATAGAATATAAGCGTGCTGGTCGATGTTAGCCGCGCTTAGCGACGATGGCACCTGCCGAGATGAAAACGACGGTAGGCTCGACAAGTCGCGACATATTACTTTAGTAACACTCTCTTAACTAAGAGGGTGATAAATACACCGTCAGACTGTTTCTCTGACCTTGGAGATAGAATGAAATTACAATTTCAATTGTTTAAAAAGAATGGTAACGCACGTCGAGGGCAGCTTGCTTTTGAACGCGGCACCGTTGAAACCCCAGCGTTTATGCCGGTCGGTACTTACGGTACGGTTAAAGGCATGACGCCTGAAGAAGTCAAAGATACCGGAGCTGAAATCTTACTGGGTAACACATTTCACTTGTGGTTGCGCCCCGGTCAAGAAGTGATGAAACTACACGGTGACTTGCATGATTTTATGAATTGGCAGGGACCCATCTTGACCGATTCAGGCGGTTTCCAAGTCTTTAGTTTGGGCGACATTCGCAAGATCACCGAGCAAGGTGTGCATTTTCGCAACCCAGTGAATGGTGATAAGATCTTCATGGACGCGGAAAAATCGATGGAGATCCAATACGATCTCGGCTCTGATGTGGTGATGATTTTTGATGAGTGTACTCCATATCCAGCCACACACGACGAAGCCAAGAAATCAATGGAAATGTCGCTGCGCTGGGCACAGCGCTCGCGCGATCACTTTGACAAGTTGGGTAATGAAAATTCATTATTTGGCATCGTACAAGGTGGCGTTTATGAAGATTTGCGTGATGTGTCGGTCAAAGGGCTAACCGAGATTGGTTTTGATGGTTATGCCGTGGGTGGTTTAGCGGTTGGTGAGCCTAAAGAAGACATGCACCGCGTACTTGAACACACCTGTCCGCAACTGCCAGAAGACAAGCCTCGCTACTTGATGGGGGTTGGCAAACCTGAAGACTTGGTCGAAGGCGTACGTCGCGGTATTGATATGTTTGACTGTGTTATGCCAACGCGTAATGCGCGCAACGGACATTTGTTCGTCACCGGTGGGGTGATCAAAATTCGTAATGCAAAACACAAATCCGATACCGGGCCACTCGATCCCCATTGTGATTGCTACACCTGTAAAAATTATTCAAAATCGTACTTACATCACCTAGATCGTTGTAACGAAATTTTAGGTGCCCGTTTGAATACTATCCATAACTTGCGATACTACCAACGTTTAATGGCCAGTATTCGTCAAGCGATTGATGAAGACAGATTTGAGCAATTTGTGACTGAGTTTTACGCTCGTCGCGATCGCGAAGTGCCACCTTTGGCAAAAGGCGAGTAAACCAAGAGGTGAGGTGGAAAAATCACTGTGTGTGACATTTTGGTGATCAAGGGTGAATTTTAGTTAAAAGCGCTTGAAAACCCGTCACCTCACCCCAATTTTGTTAGTTATCAAATAAAAATAAAGAGGATGTTTGATGTTTATTAATAAAGCGTATGCGGCTGCAGAAGGCGCACCACAAGGCGGTGGTTTTGAAATGCTTATCATGCTTGGCATGTTTGCGGTGATTTTTTACTTTATGATCTACCGTCCACAAGCTAAACGTGTCAAAGAGCATAAAAATCTGATGGCTTCCATGGGCAAAGGCGATGAAGTCTTAACCAGTGGTGGCTTGGTTGGCAAGATCACCAAAATCGCTGAAGACAATGACTACGTGTCGATTGAACTCAACAGCAACAACGAAGTTGTGATCAAGAAAGACTTCGTTACCGCAGTACTGCCAAAAGGTACGCTGAAATCTCTCTAAACAGCTAAAGGATCCTCGCTGTGTTAAATCGTTATCCATTGTGGAAGTACATCATGGTAGCCTTGGTGATTATCGCCTCTGCTCTGTATGCACTGCCAAATTTGTACGGTGAAGATCCGGCTGTTCAAGTCACAGGGGCACGTGGTGCCTCTGTGAATATGCAAACGCTGGATTCTATCACAGACGCGCTTGATAAAGCGCAAGTCCCTCATCAATCTATCGCCCTAGAAAATGGGTCGATACTCGTCCGTTTTAAAGACACAGATAACCAGCTCAATGCTCGCGATGTCATTACCGAGACTTTGGGTAGTGATGCCGTTGTCGCACTTAACCTTGCGCCGTCGACCCCAAGTTGGTTACAGGCCATTGGTGCGTCTCCTCTGAAGCTCGGGTTAGATCTTCGCGGTGGTGTGCACTTCTTAATGGAAGTGGATATGGATGCCGCACTTGAAAAACTGCAAGTGCAACAAGAAGAAGCTTTTCGTACTGAGCTGCGAGACGAGCGCATTCGTTACCGCGCTATTCGCACGGTTGATAACCACGGTGTCCAAGTGGTATTACAAAACGAAGAACAACTCGACCAAGCTAAAGCGCTGTTAAGCACCAATCACCGCGACATGACGTTTGTTGAATCCTCTCAGGGCAGCAATCAATTGCTGACTGCGCAATTTACCGAAGAACGTCTGCAAGAAATTCGCAATTATGCGGTAGAGCAAAACATTACTATTCTTCGTAATCGTGTCAACGAACTCGGTGTTGCTGAGCCGTTGGTTCAACGCCAAGGTGCCTCGCGCATTGTGGTTGAATTACCTGGGGTTCAGGATACCGCTCGCGCGAAAGAAATTTTGGGCGCGACGGCAACACTAGAATTTCGCGAAGTCAACTCTTCTGCTGATCTCGCCTCAGCCGCGGCAGGTCGAGTTCCTGCTGGCAGTGAAGTGAAAAACGATCGCAATGGTCACCCTGTTGTGTTGAAAAAACGCGTGATTCTCAGCGGTTCAAGCATTACTGATGCTTCATCGAGCGCAGATGAATACGGTCGTCCACAAGTCAATATCGAGCTAGATAGTGAAGGCGGCAGTAAAATGTCGGCATTCTCAAAGCAAAATATTGGCAAACTGATGGCAACGGTCTTTGCAGAATACAAAGACAGCGGTAAGCGCAATGCCGATGGCAAAGTGATTTTGACCAAGCACGAAGAAGTGATCAACCAAGCGACGATTCAATCGGCACTTGGCCGCAGTTTCCGAATTACGGGTATCGATTCACAAGCTGAAGCGCACAACCTAGCTCTATTACTTCGAGCGGGTGCCTTGATTGCGCCAATTTCGATTGTGGAAGAACGCACCATTGGTCCATCAATGGGCGCTCAAAATATTGAAATGGGTGTACAGGCTTGTGTATGGGGCTTGATTGCCATCATGCTGTTTACCACAGTGTATTACCGCAAGTTCGGTGTGATTGCCTGCGTGGCGTTAATTGCTAACCTAGTGTTAATCGTCGGTGTGATGTCCTTGATTCCCGGCGCGACCATGACCTTGCCAGGCATTGCCGGTATTGTCTTGACGGTGGGGATGGCGGTGGATGCCAACGTGTTGATTTTTGAACGTATTCGTGAAGAGATCCGCGAAGGGCGAAGCGTACAGCAGGCCATTCATCAAGGCTATGCCAATGCGTTTAGCACTATCGCCGATGCCAATATTACCACCTTGCTGACGGCGATTATTTTGTTTGCTGTCGGGACCGGGGCAATTAAAGGCTTTGCCGTGACATTATCGATTGGTATTTTGACCTCGATGTTCACTGCTATTGTTGGTACTCGATGCATTGTCAACCTGCTCTACGGTGGCAAACGCATTGATAAACTATCGATCTAAGGCTGGGATAACTTATGTTTCAAATATTAAAAACAGACCATACGATCGATTTTATGCGTTGGTCGAAGTTCAGCTTTTTGCTGTCGACCTTGATGATTGTGGCATCCATTGCCACTTTATCGACCAAGTGGTTTAACTGGGGGCTCGATTTTACCGGAGGTACGCTCATTGAGGTGGGCTTTGAACAACCGGCAAATCTCGATGTGATCCGCAGTTCGTTAATCGCAAAAGGGTTTGACGATGCCACAGTGCAAAACTTTGGTTCGTCAAAGGAAGTCCTTGTTCGCATGCGTCCTCATCCCGAGTTAAAAGGCGATGAGTTAGGCCAGCAAGTCATGGGCGCAATTCGCGAAGGCACAGGCAAAAGCGTAGAGATGCGTCGCGTTGAATTTGTCGGTCCGAATGTCGGAGACGAGTTAGCTGAAGCGGGCGGTCTAGCGATAATCGTTTCGTTGATCTGTATTCTCATATACGTATCGATGCGATTTGAATGGCGTTTGGCCGCCGGTTCGGTGTTGGCTTTGGCGCACGATGTCATTATTACTTTAGGGGTGTTTTCATTCCTACAAGTGGAAATTGATTTGACGATCGTCGCGGCCTTGTTGACCGTGGTGGGCTATTCCTTAAACGATACCATTGTCGTGTTCGACCGAGTGCGAGAAAACTTTCGCAAAATGCGTAAAGGAGAGCCGGCTGAGATCATCAATGCTTCAGTCACACAAACCTTGAGCCGTACCTTGATCACATCGGGAACGACTTTGTTTGTTGTGATTGCCTTGTTTGTCAAAGGAGGGGCTTTGATCCACGGTTTTGCCCTCGCGCTCTTGTTGGGGATCACGGTGGGGACTTACTCTTCTATCTACGTGGCTTCGGCTCTCGCGGTAAAACTGGGTATCAGCAAAGAGCACTTGATGCCACCGCAAGTTGAAAAAGAAGGCGCCGACCTCGACGCTATGCCTTAGAGTCACGCGTTTTTAACTCTACTATTGAGTTAGATGG
>JBFGYW010000004.1:0-46940 GCA_041587235.1 Vibrio sp. | reverse complement strand
CACGAGGATAGTGCAGACAGCGAATAGGCTGAAAGCCCAAACTATCCAATTGACGATTCAGTGCGTCTTCTTGCCAAGGAGGCGCACTGCTGTATATGGGGTAAGCTTTTTTCTCTTCGACTCTCTCTAAGTGAGCTTGGCCTAATACTGCTTCAACTCGCTTGGCGATTGCCTCACCAGAATCAATTAACTCAACCCCAGGCATGACTTGTGCAATTTCCTGTTTTAATAGCGGAAAGTGTGTACAACCGAGCACCGCCACATCGATACGCGGGTATATCGGCGCCAAGATAACCGCGAGGCTTTCAAGGTCGACCGTCATTCCACGCAGCTTCTTTTCTGCCATCATCACCAGCTCTGTACTGCCCAAACTGTACACCGGTACCTGATTGGCAAAGCGCTGTATTAAGTCTTTTGTGTAATCTCGCTCTACCGTTGCCGGCGTAGCTATTAAGCCAACCGCTTTTTTAGCTCTTTGCCCCGCTGGCTTAATAGCAGGAACCACCCCAATCACGGGTATCGTTAAATTCGCTCTTAGGCGAGGTAAGACAATGGTACTGGCAGTATTACAAGCAATGATCACCAAATCAATCTGATGGGTGTTGACATACTGAGTGATCAAAGAATCGACTCGTTCAATCAAAACCTCAGCAGGCAGTTCACCGTATGGGTAACCGGCATTATCAAAGAGGTAGTGGAAATCAAGGTAAGGACACCTTGCTTTTACGGCGGCCAAAATAGATAAGCCGCCCATACCAGAGTCAAACACCAGTAAGGAAGGGGTTTTATTCATTTACCATTCTGTATCAATATTGAAGATAAAACCGATCATACCCCTCCCTTGCTAATTATCAATCGGACTTCTTACTGATTGGCTAATCGCATAAAAAAGGCCTTTGTGAATCACAAAGGCCGAAGGTAACACGGGTTTTACTTTAGAAATTAGAAGGTATAGCTGATGCTGCCGTAGTAGTTACGCTCAGGGGTAGCGTATCCGCTGGCCGTTTCATAATCTTCATCAAAAACGTTACCGACTTTACCACCGAGTTTGACACCGTTATTAAATGAATAACTCATGGCAAAATCGACCAGTGAGTATGGAGAAAGAACAACATCATTATATACGCTGTCTTGTCGAGTCCCTTGATACAAGTAACTAACATCAAAATGCCATTGTTTAATGTTATAAGCCGTATTCCACTTTGCACTGTGACGTGCGCGTCGAGCTAACTCTTCACCGGTGGATTTATTTTCTGTATCAAGATAATCATAAGAGACTTGATGCGAAAGTGGTCCCGTATCAAAGCTCGATGATAACTCAAACCCTTTAATCACCGCCTCTTCTACATTATCGACCGTAGCGACATAGTTTGCATCATAACTGGTCGTAATTAAATCTTTTACCTCATTGCGATAAGTCGATAAGCGTACACTGGCAAGATCAAAATTGCTCTCAATCGCGATTTCACCTGTTTTGTTCTTTTCTACGTCAAGGTCTGGGTTACTGCCAAAGGAGCTGTATAAATCATTGTAGGTAGGCGCTTTGAATGATGTGCCGTAAGAGACCACCAAACGAATATTATCAGTTACAAAATAGCCGGCAGCAAATTGATAAGTACCAAAGGAGCCGTAGGCACTGTTGTGATCGAAACGGAAGTTACTGTCTAAAGAAAAATCGCCAGGATTTAAGTAACTACCAACATAAACCGAACCATTGTCTCGGCTGTCTTCACCGGTAATGTAAGTTGACTCGGCATTTTCATAGTACCATTCCACACCACCGACAAAGGCCAAAGGCTCTGAAATTTGATATTCGTTATCCCAAGAAGCTGTGTAGCGATTTGTTTTATAAAGAAAGTTACTGCTATTCCCATAGTTATCAGATTTATCTTGATTAGCCGCAAGACTAAAGTGGCTTTGCCAACGGTCTTGTTGGTATTGAGTAATGGCAGCGAGATTATAAAGATCGTTATCGGTTTTATCTGCGCCACCATAACCATCGTATTCCGTATACTGCTTCTGGTAATAACCGTTTACTTTGAGCAACCAATTATCGTTAAATTGCTTGCCAAAGTCCGTCACTAAATAGCGATCGCGATAGCCATCATCATCGAAGTCACCATCGTAGCCCGTATCGGTTAACAAAGCGTCGTAACCCTCTGATGCTTGATACGTCGCCGACATATTAAGCCACTGCTCATCGTTCGCCAGAGCCAGACTGCCGCTGACTCGTTTTTGCTCATCACTCCCGTAGCCCGCAGTAATATTGGTTTCGCCATTTTTACCTTGCTCAGTAATGATGTTCACCACGCCACTGACGGCATCTGATCCATAAACGGCGGCACGCGGGCCGCGCAACACCTCAATGCGTGACACGCCATGCAGGGGAATCGCTGCCAAATTGGCATAACCCGTGGTCGCACTGCCAACACGCACACCATTGATCAACACCAGTACATTTTTGGTTGCTCGGCCGCGGATATACAAACTCGTCGTTTGTGTCGGGCCACCATTATCGGCCACTTGAACTCCTGGTAAGCGGCGCAGCACTTCACTCAAAGACTGCGCTTGCAGATCTTCGATTTGCTTGTGCGTAATCACTTCGACCGGGGCTAATGATTCGTTTAACTTGCTTTCAAAACGCGTGGCGGTGACGATGACGTTGTCTTGATCATCGTCAGCTAATGCATTGATTGAGGGTAATAACGAGGCCATTGCCAACGCTAGAGCGGTTTTTTTCATGTCTGCTATCCTAAGTCGCGTAGTGCACAGCTTGATGGGTAAAGCGTGAACACTCAAACTGTGTTGTTATTGTCATGGTTTGGGTAATCGGACTGATTACAATTTGCTCATGTTCAGCGACATTTGCTGACAGTAAGCAGAAAAGTAAAACACCGTTGCGCGTCAGTTCCGGATTGTCACCGGATTCCCCCGTTTTAGCCGTCTATACATCCAAAAAGGATGACTATTCTATGATAGAGTTAAGCGCAACCACTTGTCTAGTAAATAATCAGATGCTTTATCCGTAAACAAACCGCCCGCATTTCTTTCACAACGCTGGACATCTGATGAGTATTGACTAAAATCTGCGCTCTTTAGCGTTTATTCACTGCAAAAGGTATTTGATCATGGCAAGCCTCGATGTCAATCCGCAAGACTATCAACATCAACTGGACGAAAAAGTGCAGCGTCTCACCGACCTATTCGCACCCTTTGAAGCGCCAGAATTAGAAGTCTTCCCCTCACCTGCGCAGTATTACCGTATGCGTGCCGAGTTTCGAGTTTGGCATGAAGGCGATGACCTCTACTATGTGATGTTTAATCAAGAGACCAGAGAGAAATATCGCGTTGATCAATTCCCAGTGGCCAGTCAACTGATCAACCAATTAATGCCGACCTTGATTGACGAGCTAAAAAGCCATGATCTGCTCCGCCATAAATTGTTTCAAGTCGACTTTTTATCGACGCTCAGTGGCGAAGTTCTGGTGTCTTTGCTGTATCACAAGCCGTTGAGCGATGAATGGCAAGCACAAGCCAAATTACTTAAGCAGCGTTTGGTCGAAAAAGGCTTTGCGCTTAACCTGATTGGCCGCGCACGAAAAATGAAAGTGGTGTTGGATCGCGACTATGTTATCGAGACACTGAATGTTCACGGTCAAGACTATATTTACCAGCAAGTGGAAAACAGCTTTACTCAACCCAATGGCAAAGTGGCAGAGAAAATGCTGGAATGGGCGGTAGACTGCACGCGTAACAGCCAAGGTGATTTATTAGAGCTGTACTGCGGCAATGGCAACTTTTCACTGGCGCTCGCTCAAAACTTTAACCGCGTTTTAGCCACGGAACTGGCAAAGCCTTCGGTCGATTCAGCACAGTACAATATCGCCGCCAATAATATTGACAATGTGCAGATTATTCGCATGTCGGCTGAAGAGTTTACCGAAGCAATGGAAGGCAAACGAGAGTTTCGCCGCCTTAAGCAAGCGGGCGTGGAGCTGAGTGACTATGACTGCAATACTATTTTCGTTGATCCACCGCGCGCGGGTATGGATATCGACACCTGTAAAATGGTGCAAAGCTATCAACGTATTATGTACATTTCTTGTAACCCTGAGACGTTAAAAGACAACCTTGATGTGCTGTCGCAAACGCACCGTATCACTAAGTTTGCACTCTTTGATCAGTTCCCTTTCACCCACCACATGGAAGCGGGTGTGCTGCTAGAGCGCATCTAGCCTAATACGTTCAAACGGTTCGTCACTCACCCATACCACACTTGCTCGTGTGGCATGGGTGAGTGCAGTAACGGCTTCGACTTCAATCCATCACATCGTCGCACTGGATAAAAATCGCCTAATCGAACTCTGTCAGACCGAGTGCTTGTCGCTGGCGTTTGGATAGCCCTATTACAACAAGGCGATAAGACTCCGATAAGTAATACCGTAACTCATCGTCTAAGTGACCCTGGGTATCGATTTGCTGAATCCACTTCATGCCGCGACTGGCAAAATAAGGGGCGGGAATATACCCCGGCTGATCGCTGAGAAAATAAAAATTTCTCTCTGAGGTTTTAAACGTAAACGCCTCACTCTTGTCTTTTGACCAGCCACCTATCGCAAACACCTTGCCCCCCACCTTCCACACGTGTGAGTGGCCCCATTGCATCACATAGGTCGTCGCAGGTAAGTGACGACAAAAAGCATTAAACGCGTCGTAATCCATTCTATTCTCCCACCCAAGTTGCGATGTGCGCGCTCTTAAACGTTGCGATGTGCTCGCTCTTAAACTGAGCACTTTTCATCTTGGGTTTCTAGCCCTCGCCTTAGCCCGTGTATAACAGCCGGACTACAAACGCAATAACACGCCTTTTAAGACACCGAGCAAACGCCTAACAATGCCCCATTCTCCCCCTGAGGTCGGAAGCGCAAAAAAGGCGACCGCCATAAAAGCAGCGATGTTGGTTAAGATCATCACCCAAAGTAAAACAATAAACGCCCGCTTTTTCGATTTGTGTCTTAATTTATGCTGGCCGTACAGCGCCCCCGGCCAGCCGCCGCATAGCGCTAGTACATACAAACTGCGCTCAGAAATGCGCCAAGCACCTTGTCGTGCTGCTTGTTTGTCGTGCGCAAATGCCCAATACAGCAACGCAGAAAAACCCAAATACGCCGCTAACCACCCCCATAATGCATTGTCTAACGCGACCATCACGGCGACCACGCCAAGATAGAACAGCGCAAACCACAAACTAAAGGGCCACCTCATTGGCCTTGCCGTCTCAACGCCAATTGACCCGGCTCAATGCGCAACTCAAGCGGCACCGTTGAAATCAAACCAGTGACCAGGTTGTCTTCTAACTGATACACAGGGTGAGAAGCGAGGTAGCCATTAATGAGCATCATCAGCTGACCACTGACCGGGGCCAAGTTGCCTTGAAAGCCAGCCGAGTCAATTGTGCTATCGATCAAGGCCAAAGAACGTACAAAAATGGCTTTTTTGTCGCGATCGTAATAAGGAGTACCTTCCAGTTCCAAGTGAGCCGTCGCGGGGTAAACAAAGCCAAACACACTGGTGTTGACTGCGGCATTAGCGCCAAGGCGGACAACATCACGGCCATCAGGACCTATGTGTGCCGACATATCATTGATATCAAGTGTGACGGACACCCCGGTCAACTGAAAGGTCTTTTGCAACTTGGTCAGTTGGTTATCCAAAGTTTGTTCGAGTTCTTGATCCGTCACCGTGTATATTGGCATTTGCGACACATTGGCGCAGCCAGACAATAGCACCAGCAATAACACACTCAATCGTTTTTTCATTTGTACTCCAAGATAAAAACAAAAACACCCAACATCACGGAGTAACATTGGGTGTTGCGCCATTACAAAATCTGTAATTGGCCAAAAAAGCCTCGCTTTAACTCTCGCTGCTTTCCTCTTTAACCGACTCGCTGTTGTTTGGCGACTTGATGTAGCCCATTTTATAGCCGACCCAAGCCAGCAATGCGAGTACCACGACAATCGCAATAAAGTTTGAGCCTTCATCTGGATATTGGGCTTTTAAAAACGCAGAATGGCCAAACGCGCCGACGAAAAAACACGCCAAAGCGACCAAGGGAACATCTTCTGCCACAGGGTTACTCAAATACTCCTGATACAAAGCCTGTACTGCCAGCACTAGCGCTATGATAGGAAAGATAGAAAAAGACACTTGACTCATTGTCAGCCAAGACAACAAAGCGTCACTACACATACCGGCCACTAACGCCAGTATTAAGGTCTTCTTTTCAGATTGATTGCTGACCGTCACAGATTCATTCGACATTGTTATTCACCACCTCTTGATTATGAGACTCACGTTCTCTTCGATAGCCATGAGCGCCTTTCGCAATCATACGCAATTGCAAAATCAGTCGCTCAGACAGTTCCATTCGTTGTTCATGACTTAAATCCAATGCTTCAGCCCCAGAGTTAAACACTAAGGTCACCGACGCATCCGCTTGGGCAAAAGCCATGTCTCTACTCATTCCTGATAACACAAGGTATTCGGTTAGCTCAGCGGCGAAGTGTTGTATTTCACGCGCTACCGCCGCCCTAAATTCGAACGACGTACCAGAACGCTCGCGCAATAACAGACGAAACACATTGGGGCTAGACTCAATGAACTCCATAAAGGTTTCCACTGAAGTTCGGATCACACTGCCCTCAGCCACAATGCGCTG
Source organism: Vibrio sp. (assembly GCA_041587235.1). Classification (GTDB taxonomy): domain Bacteria; phylum Pseudomonadota; class Gammaproteobacteria; order Enterobacterales; family Vibrionaceae; genus Vibrio. The sequence continues at coordinate 40,219 of JBFGYW010000004.1, read as the reverse complement.
CCTTGCTTGGCGCATGAGCTGTCTTAATAATAGCCCACCTTCGTCAACCATGGTTAAACCCAACTCATTCATATCATCAAAATGACGATAGAAAGACGTCGGCGCAATACCGGCCTCACGAGCTACTTCGCGAAGGCTCAAACTTGAAAAACTGCGGTCGGCGCTCAATTGGCGAAATGCCGCGTCGATGACTGAGCGACGGGTTCTCTCTTTTTGTTGCGCTCGTATTCCCATTAAGTGCACCGTTCACTCTGGTTGCCTGTTAGTTGCCAATATAACCAGAAATGACAAGAAACGTAAGTCACAAGCGATCAGCATGTGCGGTTGGCTGGATTTAAGCATCGAGAAAATCGATCCTTCTCGAAAAAAAACCTTGGGGTTGATATGCTGACCAGACAATAAACACTTCTGGTAGAACATAAGGATAATCTATGGCCCAACACAATCATTTCGATGTCATTGTCATTGGTAGCGGACCTGGAGGCGAAGGTGCTGCAATGGGGCTAGCCAAAGCCGGCATGAAAGTCGCGGTCATTGAAAAAGAACACCATGTCGGCGGTGGCTGTACTCACTGGGGGACCATTCCCTCAAAAGCGTTGCGCCATGCCGTCAGTCGAATTATTGAATACAATCGCAACCCACTCTTCCATTATCAACACCCGACCTTACACGCCACTTTCTCCAATATCCTTGAGCACGCCAAAACGGTTATCGACAAACAGACCAAAATGCGCCAAGGCTTTTACGATCGCAATCAGTGTCAATTGCTGTTTGGCCACGCTCGCTTTGTCGGCCCTCACACCATTGCTTTAACCGCTCCCGACGGCACCGAAGAGCAATATCACGCCGAAAAATTCATCATTGCCACCGGGTCGCGTCCTTACCACCCCAAAGATATCGACTTTAGCCACCCACGTGTGTTCGACAGTGACTCGATTTTAAGTCTCGATCACCAACCAAGACACATCATCATCTATGGCGCTGGGGTCATTGGCTGTGAATACGCTTCTATTTTTAGAGGCTTAGACGTGAAAACAGACCTGATCAATACCCGAGATAGGCTGCTGGCTTTTCTTGATAATGAAACCTCAGATTCCCTGTCTTACCACTTTTGGAACAGCGGCGTCGTGATCAGAAATGATGAGACCTATGAAAACATTGAGGCAAGAGATGACGGCGTGATCTTACACCTCGCCTCAGGTAAAAAGATGAAAGCAGACTGCTTGTTGTTTGCCAATGGCCGAACCGGTAATACCGACACCTTACAACTCGATCAAGTCGGTCTGACCCCCGATAGCCGAGGCCAGCTGAGCGTCAATCAAAACTACCAAACCGATGTCGAGCACATCTATGCGGTCGGCGATGTGATTGGCTACCCAAGCCTGGCGAGCGCGGCCTACGATCAAGGCCGTTTCGCCGCTCAAGCGATCGCGTATGGCGAAGCAAAAGACCGCCTGATTGAAGATATCCCCACCGGTATCTACACCATTCCCGAAATCAGCTCAGTCGGCAAAACCGAGCAAGAGCTCACCGCGGCCAAGGTCCCTTATGAAGTGGGCCGAGCTTCGTTCAAACACCTCGCAAGAGCGCAAATTGCCGGTATGGATGTCGGCAACTTAAAAATCTTGTTCCACCGAGACACTAAAGCCATTTTAGGCATCCACTGCTTTGGAGAAAGAGCATCGGAGATCATTCACATTGGCCAAGCGATTATGGAACAAGAAGGCGAAGCCAATACCATTGAGTATTTCGTCAATACCACCTTTAATTACCCCACCATGGCCGAGGCGTATCGAGTCGCTGCGTTAAATGGCCTAAATCGCTTGTTTTAGCGTATTGTGATCCCCAAACGACCTGACTTGCCTAGCGCACTGGTCGCGACATGAAATGAAAAAACCACCCCAGCGCGAACGCCAAACGGGGTGGTTTTTTACCAATCTAAAAGCCTCAGCCCCAAAACACGCCTTTGCGCCATTGTGACCAAAGTACGAAGCCCAAACTGAGGCCTCGGCACAACATAAATACGCTAAAAGCCAACCACAGGCTGTGATTTTGCCAAGACTGTGTCGTTAAGAAAACCAATGCAAACAAGGCCGTAGCTACCATCATACTATTGCGCATCGATTTTCCCTTCGTCGCGCCGACAAAAATACCGTCGAGCAGGTAACACCATACCGACACCATCGGCATGGCAACTAACCAGGGCCAATAGCGCGCCGCTTGAGTTTGCACACTATCAATCGATGACATCATGGCGATTAACGGTGACTGCGCGAAGTAAAACGCCCCGCTGAGCAGCGCACACACCAATGCGCCCCAAAACATCGCTCCGAATATATCCATTTTGAGTTGAGTGCGAGATTGCGCTCCGAACGAATGCCCCACTAAAGCTTCAAGTGCATAGGCAATACCATCCATGGCATAGGAAATGACCATCACAAAACTCATTAAAATCGCATTAGCCGCCACCACGTCATCGCCGTAGTTTGCGCCCTGAAAGGTAATAAAGAACAAGGTGCACTGCAGGCACAAAGAACGAATAAAAATATCGCGATTCAGCGCCACTAATCGTCCCATGCCCTGGAAACAAGTACGCAGTAAATTCGATAAACAAGGCAATCTCTGCTCAGCCCATTGACGATAAACAAAGCTCAAGCCGAGCAACATAGCGATGTAATCCGCCAGTACTGAGGCCGCCGCAACCCCTTGTACTTGCCACTCAAAGCCAAGCACAAATAACACGTCTAACGCGATATTGACCACATTGCTGACGATCACCAACACCATGGGCAATCGACTGTTTTGATTGCCCAGCAACCACCCTAAAATAACAAAGTTCATCAAGGCCGCCGGAGCACTCCAAACACGGACAAAAAAGTACTCGCGCGCATAATGTTGAACTTGATCGCTCGCTTGACTCATAGCCAATACGCCATCAATGAGCCAAGATTGACACAACAACAGCAAGGCGGCCAAGCCAAGGGCGCATACCACCCCTTGCACAAACACCATTGCCACCTGGTCCGCTTTACTTTGTCCCACTGCCTGAGCCGTCAAGCCGGTGGTCGACATGCGCAAAAAGCCCAACAACCAAAACGACAAACTGATCACGGTACTGCCAAGAGCAACGCCGCCTAAAAACCAAGCGTGATCTAAATGACCGATCACCGCCGTGTCGACCAAGCCCAAAAGTGGGACGGTTATATTGGAAATCACCATGGGGATGGCGAGCGTGAGAATGCGCCGATGAATCGACACGTCAAAAAAAGGATTGGCCATAAGCTCCACTCATCAACAAACGAAGCCATAGTGTACCTACAGTGCCATTTAGGTGCGACACTTGTTCACGCACCAATGCACCAATAATGATGGCCAGCTCAAACCACCGTTATCACAACGCAAACAAACACAGGAAAAGATGGATAAAGTGCTTAAATTTAATAAGACGACCAAGCCATTTCGACCACAACCGGGGTCAAGCGATGTTTCAAACTCGGAAGTTTCACCAGCCATTGGTGCCAATACTTCCAGCGACTGCAAGGGCTATCAAACGGCGAGAACACTCGCACCCACTGCGCCCAAGGCACAAAACTGAGCGCTTGCTCTGCCGGCTGAGAAAAACCATGCGCGTAACGCTCACAACCCAGCGCCTCCCCCAAACTGCTGGCCGTGAGATCGCCAGCCAATACCATACACAAATGCGCTTGATTAAAATGACCGGCTAGGGTGCGTACAAACTGAGCGACCTGTCGCTGTGAAAAATCAAGCAATGCGGTTTCACAGACAATCAGTACCGGCACACGGTCTGGGATGTGTAACTCCGGTAGCCAGCTTAGGTCATCAGCTTGGCCGCAGTATTGTTCGTACCTTTCACTGGGGTGAAACAGCTTTTGTCGAATCAATAAGTGCTCTGTAATATCGAGCTCAATCCAGCGACAGCGACCGTTATCAAGCCGATAAAAGCGCGTATCCAAGCCAGCACCAATGTTGATGATCCAGGCTTCGGGGTGACGGCAGAGAAACTGACTGATTTGACGGTCGCAACGCTGGGTGATCGCCGCGTTGAGCAATTGTTTTTGCGCTAAATTTCCCGACAAACACTGCGGAGCCAATTGACAGCTAAAGCAAGCTCTGGCCGCAATAGGATCATAGATTAACCCATCGTCCTTCAAGCTTTCCTGGCTTCTCAACCACAAAGGCTCAATCAGATGCTGAGGAATATTTAAATGTTGTAAAGAGGAGGGTTTTGATGGGCTCATGACCTTCATCCGCGAAAAAGCACAATACGCAGATGATAATCATTCTCATTGAAATACACAATCACTAAAACGTCAACCTTTGCTTAGCATGACCTAAGTCACAACTAAGCAAAGCGTTTCGTTATCCACATATCGTGACTAAGCGATATTGGTTGGCGATATTGATTAGCGATAATAGGACACGCGGACTCAAAGCGTTCCGTTACATCCACTTATTATTGCGGATCACGCCAACGGCCAAGCCTTCAATGGTCAAATGCTGAGCAGAAAGATCGACCATAATAGGTGCAAATTCATCGTTTTCAGCGTGTAAGATGACCTGACTACCTTTGCGTTCTAAGCGCTTAACCGTCACGTCTTCATCGACTCTGGCCACGACCACTTGACCATCTCTGACGTCTTGTGTCTTGTGAACGGCCAACAAATCACCATCCATAATACCGATATTTTTCATGCTTTCCCCTTGCACGCGCAGCAAGAAGTCCGCCTTGGGTTTAAACATCGCAGAATCGACCTGGTAATGCGCTTCTACATGTTCTTGAGCGAGGATCGGTTCACCAGCGGCCACTTGGCCAATCAAGGGCAACCCGGTATCGACTTCGACCGCATCGGTATTGTGCGAGGCCAAAACGCGAATGCCTCTCGATGCGCCCGGTATGATTTCAATCACCTGCTTGCGCGCCAGTGCTTTTAAATGCTCTTCAGCAGCATTGGCCGAACGAAAGCCAAGTTCTTTGGCAATTTCAGCTCGAGTGGGCGGCATTCCGGTTTCTTCAATCTTTGCTTTGAGTAGCTCAAAGACTTGTTGTTGTCGTGCTGTTAACGCTTTCATAAGACCACCTGTCTTTTTATACAGTCAACTGTAAGTATATCCAGTCTGATAAGAATTGAAAGCTCAGGCGCTGACTTTTTGATCAATTTTGCGCTAGCGATGTGAAAAACAAGTCAAATTGCGCGAGCCAAACCGCGTTTGTTGAAAACTTAACCAAATCGAATTAAAAGGTTTGACCAGTTTCTGATATCCTATTGTGACATTACTTTGGTTAGCGGCTGTCGGTGAAACAACGGCCTGTGTCGCTAATTTTGGCTCAGACTTTTACGGGGCAGTTTTTTATGTCTTCTCGATTTTCCGTGGCGCGTTCCTTATTAAAATTACCACTTTCTCTATGGGTAAAAAGCACCACTATTCCGTCTAACCCGATTGAAGATTTATCCATCGACACCGACAAACCCATCATCTACGCTTTGCCGTTTTGTTCCAATGTCGATGTTTTGACGCTACAAAAACGAGCCAAAGAGCTCGATCTTCCCGATCCTCTTAGCCCTGTAATGATCGGCGGGCAATCTTTTGATCGCACGGTGTTTATCGCAACAAACCCGCAAAAAACCACCAAAGATGATCATTTACCCCAAGATTCGATCGATCTCTTTTCGCACATTTTAGCCTTACACCGCCAAGATGCCGAACTCGACGTACAGCTCATTCCTATCAGTGTGTTGTGGGGACGACGCCCTGGACGTGAAGGCAATGGCAAGCCGTATTTAAAAGCCATGGGTCGTTGCCAAAAAACCAAAGCCGTCATCGAATACGGCCGCGACTGTTTAGTCCGCATCAGCCCTGCGGTCTCTCTGCGCCACATGGCAGACACTCACGGCACGGATGAAACGATTGCCCATAAGTTGGCCCGTGTGGCTCGCATCCATTTTTCACGCCAAAAAATAGCCGCATCTGGCCCTGATTTACCACAACGCCAAGAGCTGTTCAGCCGCTTGTTGCAATCACCAGCCATTGCCAAAGCCATCGACGACGAAGCCAAATCAAAAAACATTACTCAACAAAAAGCCGAAAAAGAAGCACACGCGATCATGGAAGAAATCGCCGCCAACTTCTCTTACTCGCTGATCAAACGCGGTGATCGTCTGTTGAGTTGGTTGTGGAATAAGCTCTATCAAGGATTGACCATTAACAATGCCGCGAGCGTGCGAAAGCTGGCTCAAGACGGCCATGAAATTGTGTATGTCCCTTGTCACCGCAGTCATATGGATTACTTGTTGCTGTCCTATGTGCTTTATCACGAAGGGCTTGTTCCTCCGCACATTGCCGCTGGCCTCAACCTTAACTTTTTCCCCGCAGGCCCCATCTTTCGCCGTGGTGGCGCCTTTTTTATCCGTCGCAGCTTTAAGGGCAACAAACTCTACTCGACCATTTTTAGAGAGTATTTGGCGGAGTTGTTTGCCAAAGGCTACTCAGTTGAGTACTTCAGTGAAGGCGGACGCTCGCGCACCGGTCGTTTACTGCCGCCGAAAACCGGAATGCTCGCCATGACAATTCAAGCCATGTTGCGCGGATTGCACCGACCGGTAACTTTAGTTCCCGTGTATATTGGCTATGAGCACGTAATGGAAGTCTCTACCTATGCCAAAGAGTTAAGAGGCAAGCGCAAAGAAAAAGAAAATGCCGGCCAGGTAATTAAAACGATTAGAAAACTGCGTAACTTCGGCCAAGGTTATGTCAATTTCGGCGAGCCGATCCCGCTCAACAGTTACCTCAATGAACACATGCCGCAGTGGACTCAAGACATCGATCCACTTGGCAATACCAAACCGCAATGGCTGACCCCTGTCGTCAATCAATTAGCGGATAAAATGATGACCCACATCAACGATGCCGCCGCAACCAATGCGATGACCTTATGTGCCACGGCCTTGCTCGCCGCCAGACAACGAGCGCTGTCTCACGATGCCCTCATCAAACAGGTCGACTGCTACTTATCCCTATTGCGCAATGTGCCTTACTCACCTTCTTTTACGGTGCCACAGTCCACGGCTCAGGAATTGGTTGAGCACGCCTTGTCGCTCGATAAATTTATTATTGAAAAAGACAACATGGGCGAGATCATTTCCCTCGACCGCAAACAGTCGATTTTAATGACCTACTATCGCAATAACATCATTCATTTATTGGCGGTACCGGCATTAATTGCCCAAGTGATCATTCGCCAGGGCCCAATTCAAATCGAAGCCGTACAAGCACAAGTGCAACAGCTGTACCCATTTTTGCAAAGCGAGTTGTACTTAAGCCACTCGCCAGAGCAAGTGAATCAACGGGTTAAAGATATTTTGCTCGAGTTTGAACAACAAGAGATGATTGCCATCCAAGCCGGCGAAATCACGGTCAATCAAGGCAACAACCAAAGCCTTGTCCTTCTTGGTCGCACGATTGCCGAAACTCTTCAGCGCTACGCAATCACCTTTAAGTTGATTGTGTCACACCCTCACCTCGGTCGCTCTGCACTGGAGTCAGCCAGTCAGATGGTGGCACAGCGCTTAGGTCGATTACACGGTATTAATGCGCCGGAGTTTTTTGATAAGAATGTATTCACCACCTTATTCTCTACCTTAAAAGCGCAACAATACACCGACCTTGAAGGTGATTTCATCACGCAAAAAACCACCGACACAGCCCAGGTCTTGACCCAGTTGCTTTACCCCGAAGTCAAACTGACCATTGAAGAGAGTATTCATCAGCTCAACGTTGATCGTTAGTGGCCCTCATCATCCAACATTAAGAGCCAATAAGATCTAATACCAATCTTTTGAGACAAGTAACAAAAAGGGAGCGAATCATCGCTCCCTTTAATCTTTGTGCCGTGAGGCTTTTGCACGCATTCGGCCAGTCCCTGTGGTCATCAAGTGAAAAACCAAGCTCCAGCCAATCCCAAGGTCACCACTAACCCAACGTAGTTGTTATTGAGAAAGGCCTCAAAACAAGGCTTCCGCTCCCGGTGTTTGATCAGCATTTGCTGATAGACGAACAACCCCGCAGCAATCAAAACGCCCCAATAATAAAAACTATTGAGTGAGTAAAATTGGCCAAGCGCAATGAGCATCGCCAAACACATCAATTGCAATAAGGCGATGATGCGTTTATCCCAACGACCAAAAAGAATCGCGGTCGACTTTATACCAATTTTTAAATCATCATCGCGATCCACCATGGCATACTGGGTGTCATAGGCAATCGTCCATAACAGATTAATGACAAATAACCACCAAGCCATGCCGTCTACGCGCCCCGTTTGCGCCGCCCATGCCATTGGAATCGCCCAACTAAAGGCCATGCCGAGAAAAAATTGTGGCAAATGGGTAAAGCGCTTCATAAATGGGTAAATAAACGCCAATACCACCGCCATAAAAGACAGTTGAATCGTTAGCGTATTTTGCGTCAACACTAGGGCAAAGGCGCTGCCCACCAAGCAGACAAACAATACAATAGCCCCTTTGGCACTCACTCGGCCCGATGGCAATGGCCTATCTTGGGTGCGTTTGACATGCCCATCGACCTTGCGATCAGCGAAGTCATTAATGACGCACCCCGCTGCACGCATCAAGATCACCCCTGTAATAAACACCACTAAAACCGACAGATCGGGCATCCCCTGTGCCGCCAAAATTAATGACCACATCGTTGGCCACAATAAGAGCAAGGTGCCAATCGGCTTGTCCAGGCGCATCAGTTGCCAATAACCGTACCATTGACCTTTTACAGGCATGAATTGTTCTCCTTAGAATAAATAGGGGCTTGCGATAGAAAAAGCTCAGTGACAAACAGCGGGTGCCCCGACATCATCAAACGAGAACGGCGGGCCCATAATACGCCTTGCTCTGTGGCAATACGGGCTACTTGCAACTGGTCGCGCTTACTGTGTGAAGAAGCAAAAATTGTCTTACCAATCGGGGTTTCACCTTGTTCAGCCCAGTTGTGTTCTGATGCCGCTAACGTTTGTGCTGGAATAATAGTTTGCGCGCAGACCCAAGGCACATCATCACCAAATAAAATGACATTGCGCTCTAACGCAGACGATGATGCGCTTGCTGTGCGAACATCGTCAGAGCACAACCTTTCACTCTGTTCAATCAAGGAGACGCGAAAGTGGTGGCAATGCAACGATAAACGATGGGTCAACGAGCGAGAGTCAAGCAACCAGGCTTGGATATCCGGATCGCAATCCAACGAATTAAGCTCATCATGCCACTCGAGTTGCGCTAAAATAGAAAAGTACTGTGAAAATCTTGAATCCATACTCATAATCAATTTGTCTAACTAGACGTTATGCACTCAAAGTGATAAGAATCGAAGCGTAAATGCTTGCTATTGTAGCAGAGTCTTGCCTTTCGAATATTGCAAAAACACAACACAGCGAAGTAAAACAATGTACAAACGTTACCTTACTCTGGCGATACTGGCATTTTTGTTCAGTCATTTTGCCAGAGCAGAAGCGGAAAATAGCCAAGAACAATTAGCTTACTACACCCTGCAACCCGATATCACAACAAACTATTTCACCAAGGGCAAAAAACTCGGTTACATTCAGTTGCGAGTGGATATCATGGTCTTACACCAAGACGATGTCGCCGAGGTGGAGCATCATCAGCCTTTGATCAGAGATACGATTATCGAAATTCTCGGCCAACAGACCAAAGACACAATCGCAACATTAGCTGGGCGGGAAGATTTAAAGAAAAAATTGGTGGAAAAGCTCAACGAGGTGCTCTTGCCAGAAACAGGCAAAGTCCTAGTCGCCGATCTGTTATTTACTAAGTACTTGTATCAAGAGTAACGCCCTGCCTTCCGCCACAAAAAATAGGCGCGGCGCGTGGCTCTCCATCCAGATAAGCCCTAACGAGTTTTCAATACCGATAGTGATGACTATCGGTATTTTGATTTACTGCTATCGACGAGGGCCATCAAGACTCCAACCACCAGACCGACCAAATGCGCAGTATTGGCAATGGCAAGAAAAGGCTGCATGTAGCCCAATACCAACCACACCAGCATAAAGCCCACCGTCGGTTTAGACAAGCCAATGCCTAACTGCGGGCAACGATGACCTAAAATCCAGCAATACCCCAACAAGGCGTACACCACGCCAGACAAACCACCAAAATTAGCACCAGAAACCCAATATTGCCCAGCACCAGACGCTAACGCAGACCACAAAAAGACCTGTAGGAGCTTATTGCTTGATAACCGCTTCTCAACACTACCACCCAGTTGCCACCACCACAGTAAGTTAAACGCAATGTGAATAGCCGAAAAGTGCAATAAGGCATGACTAAACCAGCGCCATAATTGCCATTGCTGATCGGTGCTGGCCGGAAAGTGCAGTAAAGCAAAGACCTGATTGGCAATCGGGAACTGCAACAAAAAAAACACCCCGAGGCACACCGACATCAGCGTTAATGTCAGCCAACCGGCTTGTTGGCGTAGCAAACTGACCCACGGTGTCTTCGGATAGCGAAACAAAGGCTCAGTGTTGAGAATCTGCCAAGAAGCGGATTGGTATTTGTTGTCATTGGGGTGAAGTAAAAAACGCTGCCACTCAAGCAACACCCAATCATACGAGGCTTGAGGCACCGAGAGAGAAACCCCTTGGCTATCGAGTTGAACACCAATGGGCTGCTTTAAGGTTGCCATATAATCGACAAAAGCCTGAGCAAGACGCTGATTATCAAGCGTTGCAAATACAATTGTCTCTTGTCCCGTCTCATCATGCATTTTGTATTTTACTCAACAAAAGTGGTTGCCGTGCTTACGTGTGTCCTTGATCATGACACACCGAAAACATTACTGCTCGTTACTGCCCGTCGCCAAACCGGCATTCTTCCAAGCGTCAAAACCGCCATCAACGCTGTAGACCCGATCAAACCCCTGACCGATCAAATATTGCGCCGCACCTTGGCTACTGATGCCGTGATAGCACAGCACCAAAACAGGTACATCACGAGGGTTTTCTGCCAAAAAAGCGTCTAATGAGTCGTTGGTGAGATGAATCGCCTCTGGGGCGTGAGCCAATGCAAAAGATTGCGGGTCGCGAATATCGACCATAATGGCTTGTTTGGCTTCTAGCATTGCAGACGCCTCTTGTACGCTGATGTGTTCAAATTGTTCCATGGGACTCACTTTTTGCTTAATTTTCAACACCTCCATTGTAACCTATCCAGAGAGAAACAAAGACATACTATTACTAGGGTCTTTTGGCTTCGTTTAAAAAATCACCGGCTGTGTATAAATCTGTGGATTGCGTTGATAAAGTATTTATTTTTAAAATGATCCACTAGATGTAGTAATGATCCTTATTTAATTGTGAATAGATCTCACTTTACCCCCAGTCAATGACGGCTCTTATCATCAAGATGAAAACCGCTTGTTCAGCCATAGGCACAAATTAATACACAAAGTTATCCACAGAAGTGACCACACACTTGAGATCATGAAAAGTGGTAATAAAGACCCTCCGCGATAGACCTTAAGATCCAGTATCGCGTCAGCAACGTCGAGTAATATGGGAAGCATTATAGTGAGCGCATAGAAGATCTGTACTGGCCGAGATGCTCGAGGCCTTGAACGTGAAGGTGGAGTGAAAACGGAAGGATAAATGACATCGCGAGGCACTGGTCGCGACGAACGATCAAAAAAGCCGAAACGGTTTGCTGACGTTTCGGCTTTTCGATTCATTGTGTTTACGTGAAGGATTTACCTATATGACAATACCCTAGTCACTCGATTGATAGCACTGAGCTTTCAGCTTACAGTTCACCAACGGCTTGCTTGAGCTTTTTCATGGCGTTTTTTTCGAGCTGTCGTATGCGCTCGGCAGAGACATTATACAAATCAGCCAAGTCTTGTAATGTTGCCTTATTATCGTCTAACCAGCGAGAACGCACTATGTGTTGGCTGCGCTCATCCAAACTTTGCATCGCCAAGTCCAAACGCTGATGAGTGTGGTTTTGCCAGTTCGCTTGTTCGATATTGTCCGCTACATCAGAGGCTTTATCTTCTAAATAAAGCATGGGTGCGGTGTAAGACTGATTTTCATCGTCGTCGTTTTGCAACTCAAACGTTGAATCGATCGCAGCCAAGCGCGATTCCATTTCGCGAACTTCAGCAGGCTCTACACCCAGCTCTTTCGCTACGGTTTCGACTTCACCATTGTTAAACCAACCGAGACGCTTTTTGGATTTGCGCAGATTAAAGAACAGTTTGCGCTGCGCTTTCGTGGTGGCCACTTTCACAATACGCCAGTTTCTCAGTACGTATTCGTGGATCTCTGCTTTGATCCAATGCACGGCAAACGACACCAAGCGAACACCCACTTCTGGGTTGAAGCGCTTGACCGCCTTCATCAGGCCGATGTTACCTTCCTGAACGAGGTCAGCCATCGGCAAACCGTAACCAGAGTAGCCACGCGCGACATGAACGACAAATCGCAAGTGAGAAAGAATCAAGCCTTTCGCCGCTTCGATTTCGCCTTGATAATGTAAACGCTCTGCGAGATCACGCTCTTCGTCCGCTGACAACATAGGGTAGCTGTTCACTGAACGAATATAGCTGTCTAAGCTATCTTGCGATACGAGAGCCATAGGATACATTTGGTCTGTCATTCAATTCCTCACCAATCTCTGATCTGGAACAATAGTGCTAAATTTAGCGTACCTATATTGAACTGAATCTATGTCAGTTTCAAGACAGATGACATAATTTTACGCATCTATTGAGTTGTGTCTTATTATTTTGAGTAATATAGACTAGATAGGTTCAATCTCTTTTAAGTGCCTCTGGGCTGATAGACGCGCGGCAACACAGCCAAGTAAGGTCCCGACCATGATCAATAACAGCGATTCATCCCACGTCATGCCAAGCAGTCTATATTGGCTGTCATACAAACTGGCCAAATCCGACACCGCTTGATTGAGGATCACCGTCATAAGCGCCACCAAAGACCAAGCGCACACCGAGGCCAAAAAACCAAACCACATTCCAGAGTACAAATACGGGCGTAAGATAAAGCTATCGGTGGCCCCAATCAGTTTCATGGTTTGTATTTCTTCTTTGTTTTCCAATACCTTAAAGCGCAGTGTATTGCCAATAATCAAAAAGACCGCACCGAGCATCAGCACAGTTAAAATCACGACTACGATACTGGCTAAGGCTTGAATGGCATCAAGGCGCGCCAACCAGTCTTTGTCTAGACGTACATCGGTGACCCCCTCTAAGCGGCTCACTCGTTCGGCAAGCGCTTGGATTTCAACTTCTTGATTGGCCTGCGGGGTAATTAACAAGACACCGGGTAACGCGTCGTCATTGAGCAAACTGATCGCTTGCTGAAAACCCGAATATTCGCTGAGATCTTGTAGGCCTTGTTGGGGTGAAATATATTCAACCCCTGCGACGTTTTGATCTCGCTCGATCTGGTCTTTGAGCACCATAACCCTGGCTTCTGGCAACCCGGAAGATAGGTAAACACTCACCTGAACGGGAGCCGTGACATCTTGGGTAGCAAACGCTAAGTTTTTGCCTAATAAATACAAGCACGCTGGCATCGTTAAGACAATGGAAATCACCGCCAAGGTTAAAATGTTACCCAACGGTTTGACCCAAAGTGCTCGAAATGCCCCTTTGGCAATCCGCCATTGCGCCGAAAAATACCCCTCTGTCGTTGTTCGGCCAGCAGAGCGCTGATTGGTGGCAGGCTTATTGCCTTTGCGCCTAGTTGCGCCCATAACTCACCTCACTCATAAAACCTTGGTTCAATTCAAAATGTCGATACTCTGGCCGCGAACTGACAATGTTGATGTCATGGGTGGCCAGCAATATGGTCACACCAGCCCGGTTAAATTCTTCAAACAAGCGCAAAATGCGATTCGACAATTCAGGATCAAGGTTACCGGTCGGCTCATCGGCCAACAGCAAGGTCGGTCGGTTTACCACCGCGCGAGCAATCCCCACCCGTTGCTGCTCACCTCCTGACAATTGGCTAGGCAGCACATTGGCTTTACTCAGCAGGCCGGTTTTGTCTAATGCCGCACAGACACGGCGTTTGATTTCATGCTCAGAGAAAGATTCTATCCGCATCGGCAGGGCAACATTTTCATACACACTGCGATCTAACAGCAAGCGGTGCTCTTGAAAAACAATGCCGATGTTTCGGCGCAAAAAAGGAATGTCCTTATTGGCAATGCGAGTAATGTCATGACCATTAAAACTGATCGCGCCATCACTGGGCCTTTCAATCGCACAAATCAATTTTAATAAGGTACTTTTACCAGCACCAGAATGGCCGCCTAAAAAAGCCATCTCACCGCGTTGTAAGTGAAAGTCTACTTTCTGTAAGGCTTGTCGCCCACCCCGGTAAGCTTTACTCACTTGCTTAAATCGTATCACCCGACCCCCTTCTCATTCCGTGTTGATCAACACATGCATTTCGTATCGTGTTTCGCTTTCTCATGACTTACCCGCACCAAGGCACCAGTAAGCCACGAGCTTGAGCTTATCCGTCTTCGCGACTAAACAACGCTTCGATAAATTCATCACTGGTAAAAGGTCGTAAGTCTTCAATGCCTTCACCCACCCCAATATAGCGAATGGGAATATTAAACTGATCGGCAATGGCGAAAATCACGCCGCCTTTGGCCGTCCCGTCAAGCTTAGTGAGGGTTATACCGGTCAGTGGCGCGGCTTGACTAAAGAGTTTGGCTTGACTAATGGCATTTTGCCCAGTGCCTGCATCGAGTGTTAGCATGATCTCGTGAGGCGCTGATGAATCAATTTTTTTCATCACACGGACAATCTTTTTAAGCTCTTCCATTAAGTTGGCTTTGTTTTGCAAGCGACCGGCAGTATCGGCGATCACCACGTCCACTCCACGTGCTTTCGCCGCTTCAATGGCATCGTAAATCACCGAGGCACTATCGGCGCCCGTGTGCTGTGCAATCACGGGGACTTGATTGCGCTCACCCCAAACTTGTAATTGCTCAACTGCGGCAGCGCGAAATGTATCACCCGCCGCCAGCATGACACTCTTGCCCTGCTGCTGGAATTGCTTGGCCATTTTACCAATTGTGGTCGTTTTACCGACTCCATTGACGCCCACCATCAGGATGACATACGGTGTTTTTTCTTGATTAATGTCAAGCGGTTGTTCTACCGTTTGTAAGATGTCGGCCATTTCTTGCTTCAATAAACCAAACAAGGCTTCACCGTCTTTGAGCTCTTGACGGCTGGCTTTTTCTGTCAGGTTATCGATGATTTTCACCGTGGTATCCATACCGACATCCGCCATAAGCAGCTGTTCTTCTAACTCCTCAAACAACTCATCATCGATTTTTTTGCCTTTAAAAAGCCCAAAAAAACCGGCGCCAAGGTTGGCTTTAGTACGGCTTAAACTGCGCTTGAGACGAGCAAAAAAGCTTTCCGTGGGCTTTTCTTGCTCTGCCACTCTTGGCGGTGCTTGAGGCTCACTGATGTCTGTCACCCCATCTTCAGCGGATGATAGGTCTTGAGTCTCGGTCACGCTTTGGGTTTCGGCAATCTCGTCCGTTTCTGAAACCGCCTTCGTTTTTGAAAGGCGATTTTCTTCTCGGTTGAGGTGAGTATCCACTTCGTCAGAATAAGAGGCGCTTTCGAGATCGTCATCACTCGATGGAGACTTTTCTTTGTGCGATTCACTTGACTCGCCCGCAGCGTGATCAGGGGTCTCTTCTAGCGCTTGCTGATTGTCCGTTTCAGACACAGCTTGTTCTTGATCTGTTTGTTTATGCTCTTCTTCACCGAAGCCAAGCCAAGAAAGCAGGCCGCGCTTTTTTTTCTCTGTCATCTGGGAAATCCTAGATCCTATCTATTACTGCTACTGCACGATTGTGAGCAGTCACTCAATTAAAAAGCAATGACCCGTTCGAATCATCTCGACATTGGGCTTCATTGCTATCATCATTTACAATATCGCAGGAAAGCGCCAGCCATCACCTGCATGGTTGGTATAGTATCACTTTATTCTCGGTCTAAAAATCTATGCCAAGACAGCGTCAAAAAAAACCTTCATCTCAGCGCCCAGCAACGGGCTCTATCCGTATCATTAGCGGCTTATGGCGGGGAAGAAAACTTCCCGTGCTCGATGCACAAGGGTTGCGACCGACAACCGACCGAGTAAAAGAAACGCTGTTTAACTGGATTGCAATGGCCATTCCTCACGCCCATTGTTTGGATTTGTTTGCCGGCTCAGGCAGTTTAGGCTTTGAAGCCGCATCACGCCAAGCCAAGCACGTGACCATGCTAGAGCTTGATCAGAGCGCCTACCGCCAACTCCAGAGCAACCGTCAGCAAGTCAATGCCAGTAATATCACGATTCACCATCAAGACGCGTTGAGTTATTTGCGCCAATCTCCGAGCAAACACGATATTGTCTTTATCGACCCGCCATTTCGACAAGATCTGCTCAATCAAACTCTACAACTGCTCGACCAAAACTGGCTCAACGACCAAGCGCTCGTGTACATAGAAACCGAAAAAGAGCTCGACTTAACCGGTGTCCCTGCCCATTGGCAACTTGAGAAAGAAAAGTTTGCTGGCCAAGTGGCCTATCGCTTGTATCAAGTCCATCTCGACAGCGGTAGTGAGTGATTGCTCAGCTCTGAGTCCTTATAGATATTAACTCTTACAACCCTTGCCCCATGAAAAACACAAGCGGTAAGCGGCCAATAGAAGAACGATTGAAGGCGCGTATCAACGCGCCTTCAAACAATCTCACTCTCTCAACTTCCGTTGCTGTTATTGGTTGACTACCCATCGACAGACAAAGTTGATCCCATTATCCGATGTATGACTTTAAGCCGTCGAGGAACATCTGAGTTGAAATCATCACCAGCAACAAGCCCATCAAACGCTCCACCGCCCGCAGGCCTTTTTCGCCCAGTACGCGATGGAAAAAGCCGTAGAACATCAAAATAACAAAACTGCCCAACCAGGCTAACACGACCGCAATCGACAATTCTGAGAGCTTATTGGGGTACTGGGACGATAACAGCAATAACGAGGCGATGACCGATGGCCCTGCAATCATAGGAATCGCAATCGGCACAATATAAGGCTCTTCTCCAGCGGCCAATCCGGTAATGCTACCCGCACTGGGAAAGATCATTTTGATGGCAATGATAAACAAAATAACCCCACCAGAAATACTGAGTGTTTCGGGGGCAACATGCAAAAATGACAAGATATTGCGGCCGGCAAACAAAAACAATAACAAGATGACCAGTGCAACCAATAACTCTCGGATCAGTATCTTACGGCGCCTGGCCGGATCAATGTGCTTGAGTATCGATAACACGATAGGCAAATTGCCCAAAGGGTCCATAATTAAGAACAACATCGTCGCAGCTGAAAAAATATCCATTTTTTATCCTTAGCGGTAAATAAGTGATGCGGTTAACAAAACCTGCGCTGTTAAATAGCCGCCCATGACCCACAAGTAGCGACTGGGCACCGATTTATGATGGCGATTGAGGACATAAGCCATCGAGGAAAACAGCAATAACAGCACAGCGACAATGGCGAGTGTATTGCCAAGCGTAGGCAACTGAAGCCACCACTCCCCCGCAATCCAAGCGAGGTGAATTAAAGCGATTCCCATGATCACAACCGGCAACACCAAGCGATCAATTTTGGGCAGGAGTAATAAAAACCCAACCACACCGGCGGCCAACAGCACCGCTAACGGCCACCACGCCACCTCTTGGGTCATTTGTGACCAAAACATCAAGCTATAAGACATCTGCGCCAGCACAAACCCTAAAAACGACAAGGGCAAGCGCTTAGCACTCATGAGGGACCAATCGGTGAGCATTGAAATGGCTAACCCAATACAAAGCCATTGACTGCCGACAGGTACGATCGCTTGGGTAGTGGCAAGAACGACCAGCAACCCGAAAGTAAGTGACTTAAAAACCTGAGCTTGCAATAGATGGGACTGCTTAGTACTGATTACCGACATCAAGGCGCATAAGCCAATCGTCAACCAACTCCACATGTTCACGTACCTAAGTTAAAGATTGAAAAAACCATTGACTGATCTCACACAAGACAGACACCCCAATTAAAGTACGCACTAACTTTGACCTTCAATACTTTAGGCTGTCTTCTTCGCTAGGGCTAGACCACTTGCCCAGCATTAGCCTGCAAGGCGTAGACACGTCACTACCATAGCGCCTTATTGAATCCTTGCCAATTAGTGCAAAGCAATAGGAGAGCCCCGATCTAAATGTGTTTAAAGTGGATATAATTTCAGGAAATATCAATGAAGTACAGATGCACGGCACAAATTTGCGATTGGTTTCATCACAATCGTCACCGATCGCCGTTCTCTGCTGAGCAAAGGTTTAGCGCAAGAAGGGAAAATGAGCGGATAAACTGTCCCAGTGGTGATAATAAAAAGCAAACGCCGCCAAGGTACTCAGGGCGACCAATAGCAAGGCCATTCCCCAAATCGCGCGATAGCTTCTTGGTCGCAAGGCTTTTTCGCACTCTTTACACAGGGCAAAGAACTCTTGGCTAGCGTCGGCATAAGACTCTTGACCTTGCAAAGCATCGTGGTGAACGGAAGCAACACGGCGCAATTTATCCACTGTGGTATGTGGCAAACGACTTTCGCAATCATCGACCATTTCCAGTAACTCTGCGCCTGTGGCGTGGTACTGACGGCGCAATAGCGTTTCTAATTTGTGGCCCCCACGGACAACTCGATTCAAGTTTGCCATACTAGGTCCTCACTTTATCGACCGAATTGATCATTATCGACTTAGTCATTCATTATCGACTTAGTAAACAATTAGCAGTATTTCGGGCTCAGCGCAATATTGATAGCGTGAATCTGCAGGTGAAGATCTCCCCAAAGTAGGACGAGAGTGGCGCTAATGACCTATTCCTATCATGACCTATCCCTATCAATGTGACTTAGGGATCTATGTGTTGCAAGAATCTATGCGACCTAGAAACCCGCTAACCCCCTAGGTCGCGATACCACTTAAGGCACAAGCCAAGCCGTTGCCCGCGTCTTAGAAAGCAAATAGCTGATGGCCAATGCGCCCACAAAGCCAATCACTGTCCATACGGGAATGAGTAACCAGGTGTTGCCTTGATACCAACCAAGCTGCTTCATAGGCCACAGCACGATAGGATGCGCTAAGTAGATACCTAAACTGTGACGGCTAATAAAGGCCACCGCCGCTTTACTGCTCGAAGAGCTGCCTTCACACAGCCAACGCCCTAATACAAAAATCATACTCGCGGCCAAGACCACATTGATCGTTTTATACGAAAGCCAGCGGCCAATAGTGTATTGCTGCGCGAGCACACTGTGATCAATCACCATGTACGCAGTGGTCACCAGCGAAAGCACACCGATTAACGTCATTGCCGCAACCGGTTTCAAAGTGTTCGGCATACGATTTAGCAAGAGATAACCCAAAGGTAAATAACCGGAGTACAACCACATCTCATGGCTCCACACCCCATCGACATGGAATAAGTACAAAGCCGTGGTCACCAACCAGATAGCCACATAACCAAAGGCCACCTCATCGCCCCAACGCTCGATCGCCGCTTTAAAAAACGGAGCCAGTAAATACAGTGGGATAAAATAATAGAAAAACCCCAGATGATAATAGGCCGCATGTTCTCGAATATGCATCAGTATGTACTTAACCGCCTCAGGGTTGAACTGCCCTTGTGGGGTAAAACTGGCAAAAAAAGCGTAGAAGACAGACCAGACAACAAAAGGGATCACCACTTTAGCCACTCTTCTTTTGAGATAATAGCCAAACTGAAAGGGTCGACGGTCACTGAGCATGAGAGCACCGGTAATCAACAAAAAGACCGGAACAGCCCAACGGATCACACTGTTTAAACCGACAGCAAAGGACCACTGATCAAAAGGCAAAGACGAAAACTGATGACGATAAGGGCCTAACACGTGAATCGCCACCACAGCCACCGCTGCCACGACGCGTAATAAATCAAAAAACTCTATTCTTTTCGACATAATTGCTTCTATTGTGAGGAATCTCTGACCAGTGTATGTCGAGCGCAATAATAATTCAGCAGCCTATCGTCATTCTTTTGTTAACCGTTTGCTTGCTTGCGGCAAATCGCAGGATCAAGAAGAACAATCGCGATTAAGGCATAAAAAACCAACCACCCTAGCCTTATCAGGCGATCTTGGCGTATTGATGGCTCCATTGTTGAGCGCTCATCAAGGCCTCTTTCACTTCATGAATTTTAAGCCCAAGCTGTTCACTTATCGATTCAATTTGCTGCCAGTTCGCTCGCTCAAAATGCTCTTCCAAATTAAGTAGAGCACCAAACTCCCCCTCTCGACGCAACAAGGCACTTTTGACCCCTTCAGACAATGGCAACTGTTCAATAAGACTTTGTAAAGGCATATCCAACAGAGTATCGAGCAATGACAACAAACCAACCAAAAAGCCTTGCTCCTTTAAGTGAGCAAACCTCGGGTGTTGTGACATCTGCTGACAAAATTGGGCCCGCTGCATCGACAATGGCACAAGCTCTTTGACTTTGTTGCCTGAAATATAGGACGCCACGATTAAGGAGACAAACAACCTCAAGCGATCTTGACCCAGATACACCAGCGCTTGATGAAAAGAGCGAATTTTGACTTCTAATTGTGTGGAATGATTGTTGACAAATTTTAACAACTTATAGGAAAGAGTCATGTCAGAGGCAATAATGCGCTCGATCGATTTAAAACAGGGATCGACCTTACACACCTCTTGAAATAAAGAAAGTGCCGTCGTTTGCTCCGGACTGATATAGCGGCTTTCTGTGACTTCAGGTTGACTAAAGAAATAACCTTGAAAAAAGCGAAACCCCGCCTGTAAACAGCGTTGGTATTCAGCCATTGTTTCAATTTTTTCCGCGAGAAATTGCTGACGAGTTCCGCTGGCTAATTGTTGTTCAACCCATTGGCAAGCTTGCTCTACGCCTTGCGCTTGTATGTCCACTTTTATAATGTGAACATAAGCCATAAATCGATGCCAACTCGGATCGTCAACAAAATCATCTAAAGCAATAATATACCCTTGGCGATAAAGCGCTCTCACCGCATCAAGCAGCGCCTTGGTCGGCGGGCAATCCTCGAGAATTTCTACCACGATTTGCGCTTTGGGCAAACTTAATGGCAACATTCTCAATAAACTTTTGTAGGTAAAGTTGATAAAGCAACGCGAGTGTATGACATCGGGGTTCCTCCCTAATGAGAGAAAATTTTCGACAATAATACGATATGTGGCGCGTTCTGAACTGATATGACTGGGAAAACCATTATTGGCTCCGTCGCGAAATAACAACTCATAGCCAATCGTGGTGTTCTTGCGATTAAATATTGCCTGTCTGGCAACGTAGGTCTTTTGCATCTTCATCAATGACAAAACAACAGAAACCCTATGTTAAAAGAAACCGTGGCCAATAGTCCAATAAATAAACAATCTGTTTTATTTATTGCCTTGGAGCAATGTCTTTGTACTCTGAGCTAGCAAAGTCACTGCGGTGTCTATTGCACATCAAATGACACAGTAGTACCCCATCGCCATTGAAACTGCTGCCCATTTTCCACATTATAGAGCGAGGTAACTTAACATTTGAAAAACGGTATGTACTCAACAGAAGACTTGTTCAATACGGCCATTCATGGTCCGATTGCCGACTTGTGGCAACAACGTGAAGAAGGGTTTATTCGCGGTGTCGATAATAAGCGCATATATTGGTGTAAACTCACTTCACCAAAGCACAGCAAGTCGCTGACGATTGTCAATGGCCGTGTCGAGTCTTGTTTTAAGTATCAAGAGTTGTTTTTTGACCTCTTTCAACAAGGGTATGACATCTATGCCTTTGATCACCGAGGCCAAGGACGTTCACAGCGCCTTGTCGACGACTCAGATATCGGTCATGTTCATGTCTTCAATGATTATGTCGACGATATGAAGAAGGTGGTCGAGCACGTTAACCTGAGCCAGTATCAATTTAACGGTATCGTCGCTCACTCTATGGGCGGTGCTATCACCACTCGCTACTTGCAACAAACACCGTCACACCCATTTGATGCCGTTTGCCTCAGTGCGCCCATGTTTGGTATCCCTGTTCCGTGGTACATCAAACCGTTTGCCATTTCATTTGCCCATGTGTTGTCTGCCGTGTACGGAAAACCGACCTTCGCCAGTCGCAATCAACATTATTTAGACAAACCATTTGCCGGTAATTTTCTCAGCCAAAGCAGCACGCGCTACGACTGGTTTCGCTCCCTTTACCACCAAGACAGCGAACTGCAAGTGGGGGGACCGAGCTACCACTGGGTTTGGCAAAGCCTGATCGCCGCCAAGCAATGCCTGCAACAAACTCGGCAATTAACGCTCCCCGTATTGTTAATGCAAGCGGGAGACGATCGCGTGGTGGTCAATAAAGCGCACCAAGTCTTATTCAAAAAGCTGCGCAAAACCAACCCACACTGTCAACTGCTCACCATTGAACACGCCAAGCACGAGCTCTTATTTGAAAGTGATCACTACCGTACTCAAGCGCTTGATGCGATGTTGCAATTCTTTGCCAGTCACCAATAAAAAGCGTCCCTAAGCAGGTTTTGGCACCATGGCCAATGCGCTGCACTATATTTTGACCAATACACTATGAAGATTAAATGAGGAAAAAATCGCGTCTAAAATAGGCACTGTTTACCAGACAGGCCGTGTTTTACACTACCAACAAACAATCAAACTCGTAGAGGAATATCGTGAATGCTATAAAATTGGTCGCCTCCGATCTCGATGGCACACTGCTCAACGCTCAGCACGACATATCGTTCGTTACACGTGAAACATTGCAAGCCTTACATCAGCAGAACTATCGCTTTGTCTTCTCTACCGGCCGACACCATATTGATGTGGCTTTTATTCGGCAAAAAACAGGCATTCCCGCTTACATGGTGACCTCAAATGGCGCCTGTATCCACACGCCAGACAACCAAATCTTAGCCGAGCACTATGTGCCACCAAGCTTAGTACAAGCCATTATTGATGTGGTTAAGACCGACCCGGAGGTGTACATTCACCTTTATCAAGAACAGCGTTGGTTACTCAACCAAGAAGATCCCTTAATCAAAGCATTTAACCGCCAGTCAGGCTTTATGTATGACACCTTTGCCACCGATGACGCACCGGTAGAAAAGATTTACAAAGTGTTTTTTACTCACAAGCAGCGCCACCCTGAAGCCATGCTCAAACACGAACAAGCACTCAAGCAGGTATTTCAACACCAGCTCTCCGTGGTTTTTTCTACCCCTTGGTGTCTCGAAGTGATGGCTCAAGGTGTCTCAAAAGGCCAAGCGCTGGCAACCATTTGTCAACACCAAGGCATTGACTTGTCTCAATGCATGGCATTTGGTGATGGGATGAATGACCAAGCCATGTTGGAAGTGGTTGGACAAGGTTTGATCATGGACAATGCCCATCAACGTTTAAAACAAGCCTTACCCGGGCATCGTGTGATCGGCCATCACGACCAAGATGCCGTTGCTCACTACCTGCAACAGCACTTGCTATCCCCTTCGGTGCGCTCGGTCTAAACTTAGTCGAAACTTGGTCTAAAAAGAAGCTGGGCTCGTTAGGTCCACTTGGCAAGCCCTTTCACTCATTCACACAGTGGATTAACGGCGATACGATAAGGACTCGATCGACAGGATGTCCTGCCATTGTGCGTTCGTTACCGGCATAACCGATAAGCGATTGCCTTTTTTCACTAATGGGAATTCGGCGAGTGCTGGGCGGGCTTTGAGAGCAGATAGCGGGATAAGGCGTTCGGTCTTGCGTACAAACTCAACGTCAACCATAAACCAGCGAGGGTTTTCCGGGGTTGCTTTGCTGTCGTAATACTCGCTGTTCACATCAAACTGGAAGTGATCGGGGTACGCTTCTTTCACCACCTTAGCAATCCCTGCCACACCAATGTGCTTGCAGGAGGAATGATAAATCATCACCTCATCACCGAGTTTGACACTATCGCGCAACCAATTTCTCGCTTGATAGTTTCTCACCCCTTCCCAGTGTGATATCCCTTGTATGCGTAAGGTATCAATTGAAAAAGTATCGGGTTCCGTTTTAAATAACCAATATGCCATTGTGAGCCACTTTATTCATTGTCTTGGAAAACACTTATGATAACGCGCAAACTCAGGGGTTTCATTGTTTGTCTCACCGCAGTATTGTCTGCCTGTCAATCACCGTCAGGACACAAGCATGCCGTGCGACCGGCGTCTGTTGAGTTAACGGGCGTGATCAGCCAAGGCGGACTGCAGAGTTATTTTTCCCCTTGCTCCAATCATCAACAATGGCGCCTTGATACCCTGACTCCGGCTTTACAAGCCCAATTGCGTTCCTCTTCAAATCAGCCTTGGCTGTTTAAAGTACGAGGCTATTTGACCGCGAGTAACCCCGTCAGCCAAAGTGAGATCACTCTGGTGGCGATGCACCTAACGCCAATCCAGTCAGTCGCGACGCTACAAACCCCTTGCCCTTCTTCTACGCCCCTTAGTCCTCAAGACCAAGGTCCTCAAAACCAAGAACTGGTGGGGCACTACCAAACCCAACCTATAAACCATACCGTTATCACTTTGGTGCTGCACGCCGATCACCGCGCTCAAGAGTATTACACTCAAACGCCATATGCTCACGCCCACCCCGGTAGCACGGTTGAGCCAACCAGCATGGCGAACACCGCTAACCAGATCTTAAATCAGCGCGGCCTTATCTTGAGTAATCGTGGTTTTTGGCAGCGGCTATCGGCCGATAAAGTTGAAGTGGTGATGACCTTAGTTCAAAATCAGCGCATCACTCTGCGCCGGGTCTATCGTTATCGCGATGGGATATTAACCGCTCAGCAAGAGTCCATTCACAATCAAGCGTTCGAGATTAAATCAGGACTGACCTTCTACCCTATACAACACTATGAGCAAAGCCATGACTGACAACCCCAGATCTCCAAGCAAGCACTGGCCATTTTTGACTTTTTTATTGATCCATGAAAATGAGTATCAACGATCAACCAATACAGGACTATTTTGGCATCAATGTGCGCCGCAAAGCTCTGTCGCTTTATGGCAAAGAAAGCAAATTCCGCTCAACTTGGCGCAATGGCTAGAACGGCCCGACCTTCAACCTGTCGTAGTTTACCCCTGTGAGGGAGCGCTAAAAGAAGAGCAGTGGTTTTCTAGCCCAGCTGCTCCGGCTTTGACGCCATTGTACATTTTACTCGACGGCACCTGGCAAGAAGCGAAAAAGATGCACAATCGCAGCCCTTGGTTGGCTCATTTACCGCGCTTGAGCTTATCCGATTTGCCTCCAAGTACTTTCAGCTTAAGGCGCAACCAACAAGAGGGACACCTGTGTACCTTTGAAGTCGGCATCGCGTTGGCCGCTAAGCACGGTTTAGAGGTCACCTCACTGCAACAGGATTTTGCGCGCTACCAGTTCAACTATTTAACACGGCGTAATAACGGTTGAGGGCATACTCATCCTATTATGACATTTTTTGATCGAAGGGTTACCCTCTGTATGTCCGCACTACTTTGTCGGGGGTGTGAGCGGCCTCGGCGCATCGAGGTAATAACCTTGTAGATAATCGACGCCCATGGCTTCAACTCGTTGACAAACCTCTTGATTGTGCACAAATTCCGCCACGGTTTTGGCATTAAATACCTGACAAAGCCGGATCAGCTGTTCGACTATTTGACATTGCTTGTTATCTTTATCTATGTTGCGCACTAAGCTGCCATCGAGCTTAATAATCTCAGGTTCGAGTTTGATGATCTCATCAATGTTCGAATAGCCCGAGCCAAAATCATCGACAATAATCCGCGCGCCTAACTGGCGAAAATGACGACACACTTCGAGCATTCGACCGTAATTGTGAATTTGTTCAGACTCCACCACTTCAATCCCGACTCGATTCGGATTGTCCAATTGTTGGATCGCGGCTTCAAGGTGATAAAGGTTTTGATTGCTCAACAAATCTTGAGCAGATAAGTTGATGGTGAAATTTTCTTTGCGCTTCGCCATCTGTTCAAACGTGTAATTGATCATCTGACGGCTCAAACGAGTGTACAAGTGCGTATCCTGAATCATAGGCAAAAACTGACCAGGACTGAGCACACTGCCATCGCTCTCGACAATACGCACTAGGCATTCTAGCGAAAATAATTCGTGGCTATTAGCGTGCACAATCGGCTGACAATAAGCAATGACATTGTGCTCCAAAATAGCCTGTGTCACTTTATCAAACCAAACTAAGCGCTGTTTTCTAGCGGCATCATTTTCTTCAATGTCTTTGGCGTTACAAAAGTGAACATTATTTTTACTGGCCACTTTACGTGCCTCAATTGCCCGCAGCAATAAAGCATCTGGTGACAAATCGGGGTAATCACACAGACGAATTAAACCACTGCAAATCGACACCGACAAATAATCGATTGAACTCAACCCCTGTAAGCGAAAGTTGTGTTGCTCAATTTGGTCAGCAAACTCCATAAAGGCTTGTTTACACGCCGACATATCGTTGCGAGTTCGAAACACATAGCCCCACTCGCCAATGCCGATACTATACAAGTGGCTGTCGCTATCCTGACCGATTTTTTTGCGCAAATGGGCCGCCAAGTACAAGGAGATTTCCCGCAGTAACTGATCTCCAACTGGGTAGCCATACTTGTCATTGA
This sequence comes from Vibrio sp., assembly GCA_041587235.1. Classification (GTDB taxonomy): domain Bacteria; phylum Pseudomonadota; class Gammaproteobacteria; order Enterobacterales; family Vibrionaceae; genus Vibrio. The sequence goes on along the minus strand of JBFGYW010000004.1, from coordinate 13,350 downwards.
TTTGACTAAAGCCCCGCAATTTAATCGTCATTAACTGCTCGTCGGCTCTCATCACTTGTAGGTGTTGTTGCAAAGCCGTGCGGTTTGGTAGACCGGTTCGCGAATCAATACGGATATTGTGTTCGAGTTTTTGCGCCTGTTTGTTAATTTGGTATTCCAGATGCACCGATTGACGCTTCACATCGTCTAAGGCATTGCGCACCAAGTGGAACAGCGGCGACATGGCGCTGCTTGTCGGTTTGATCGGTTTCTTGATTTCAGTGACATCCTGACTCTCGCGCAAGGCGATGTACGTCAAGCTGTGGTGGTGAATGCGATTACCACTCCCATCGTTAAACAGCTCACCATTGGTATAACTACCATTGGCATCAGCCACGCCATTAAAGGATTTTACCTCTTGTGAACCATCTAAAAAATCCAACCTTGATATACAGTTATACACCCAAACGCTTTCTGGCTGACGCAGCGCCAAATCTTCCACCCCTTTAGCTAGCTGCTCTAGGGTTAAAGAAGGATGGTTAAAACAAAACTGTACCAACTGATCTTGCTCAAGTGGCGCTTCGAGTTGCACACTGCCATCATCAAACACTTTGCTCACTCGCAGATAACGCTCTTGCCCCTCGAGGTTGTGGTAAAGAGGAAAGTTAGCCAACGTTTGCCCGTCCACATGCGCACCATCGCTGAGATATTGGCGATAAACATCATAGGCCGGCCGATAATTGAGCTGATACACACGATTGCCTTGTGCTTTGGTTACCGGCATAGGTAAGCCAATCGGATTCCATTCAGAGTGCAATTGAGTCCAGACTTTAAGGGGTTTGCTCACCAGCCCAACAAACACACTGCTTTGCAAATAGACTTGGTCCTGTGCAATCACATAGGCAGGCTCGCTATGGTTTGGTAAAGCCAGACCACCAGAGACTGTCCCCACTGTATTGAGGCCCTGTAAGAAAAGATCGTATTGGTAATGGCTTTGGGTCGTAAAGCAGACAATGGCTTTAAGATCGTTAAGGCCTTGGAATGCGTTCTGGGCGACAGCGGACTCTCGTTGATAACTGCCAGTGTGGTGCACGATAACTGGGATGCACTGTACGGTATTAAAAAAGCTCAACACAATTAAAGTGCCATCGCTGACCAAGTGGTTGCGATGAATCAGCTGTCGGGTGCTGTGGCCGATCAGCTGCGCCTCAGGGAACCTTTCTAGCAATTTACGCGTATAAGGAAATACCTGCGCCGCCGTTTGAGTGGAGAAAATTTGAATAAATGGTGAGGGATGATCAAGGTGATCCATTTCCGCTAGGCATTCCACCAACTGCTCGCAGCACTCCACCAAAAAGGAACTAGTATCCATTAATTCTACGCTTCCTATATGATTGTTGTCGCCAAGACTAATTTACAATCAAACCCCATAAAAGACCAAGGAAGTCAAAGATCTAGACGTTTATAATGAGATAGTGGTTACAAAAGCCAGTGCAATTGATGAATATCATTGATCTCAATATCTGGCAAGATACGCAGGCGATGGCCAACCTCTCTGTCTCGACCTGAACAATTCAACCAACAAGTTTGCATGCCAAACTGGCGCGCGCCTAAAACGTCTGTAACACAGTGATCACCGATGTGTAAGATCTGATGGGCAGGAATGTTCAGCTCCTGCTGAGCGAGGTGAAACAATTGCGGATGGGGCTTTGCCGGTCCGTCTGGGCCTGCGCGAAATACCGCCTGAAAGTATGGTGATAAGCCGATGGTGTTCACATCCACATTGCCGTTAGTAATCGCAACCAAGGGCCAACGCTGTGCCAAAGCACTTAACAGTTGATGGGTTTCTTCGGCCACCGAAAATCGACTGCGCCAATACAGTGCCACCTCCACAGCCTCGGCCGCGAGCTTATCACCATTGGCAACGCCTAAACACGAAAATCCCCATTTATATTGTTCTAAGCGCCAGCGGGTCAAATCATTGGCTAGGTTGGCATCACGTGCTAAGACTTGCCGCTTAAACCGCTGCCATTGCACAGGCTGATACTCCAGCCCCACAGCCCGTAGGCACTCGTCAAACCAACCTGCGACATTGGTTTCTAACTGTTGGATAACGGGCGCGTTGTCATAGAGAGTATCATCCAGATCAAACGTCAAGGCAGCAATGGGGCCAAACGAACGGTAAAAACGCATTATTTCTCATCCTTTTTGGGCTTTTTGCGTGCTCTTGGGTGAGCCTCATCATAAGCGGTCGCTAAGTGTTGAAAATCCAAGTGCGTATAAATTTGCGTGGTCGAGATATTTTCATGACCGAGCAACTCTTGCACCGCCCTTAAGTTATTACTCGACTCCAACATATGGGTAGCAAACGAGTGACGCAATTTGTGCGGTGTGATATGACTGGCTACCGACTGTTTTTGCCCCCACTCGGCCATGCGCTTTTGAACACTGCGCGGCGAAATTCGACGACCTAATTTAGAAACAAATAAGGCACTTTCATCCGCATTGGCCAATTGGCTTCTCACCTTCATCCAATTCGCGACCCATTGCTGCGCCATACCGGCAAAAGGAACCTGTCGCTCTTTGTCCCCCTTACCAATCACTCGAAGTTCGCCGCGGCGCAAACGCACATCGCGTACATCGATCGAAATCAATTCAGCCAAACGCAAGCCCGAACCATACATCAATTCCATCATGGCGCGATCGCGGATCGACAAAGGATCGTCTTCATTGACCTCAAGCAATTGATTCATCTCATCCACATCGAGATTTTTGGGCAGTGGGCGTTGCTTACGAGGCGCCGACACACCACGGGCCGGATTGGCCTCTAACTCACCGCGCAAGATCAAAAAGTCAAAAAAGCTACGTAAACTCGATAGACGAGTAGACAAAGAACTGGCTTTCATGCCTTCTCTCATGCCCTTACCTGCCAGTTGACGCACCCAACCGGCGTCGACCTCTTGCCAGCGCAGGACACCCAAGCTTTGCAATTGCTCAGCCACTGTCTGTAACTGCTGTTTATAATTTCTTTGCGTGTGTAAGCTCAAGCCCTTCTCACTGCGCAAAAACTCATAAAACTTCAGCAAAGGTCGCTGGAGCGAATCGGCAATGACAGCGTCGCTCATTCGCTTATTTCCACAGGTAATGACAACGAGAGTAAATGGCTTACCAGACCGGCTAATTGATCGAGGAACAAGGTGTCCATCTCCGGCTCAAAATGCCCACCATCATCACTGGAAAACGCTAAAATCCCCAACGTTTGCTCTTGATAACGCAGTGGCATCACCACATAAGAACCAAGCTCGGGCGCGGGTTTCTCGCCAAACAAACCTTCGCGATCTTTCTTGCGCAGGCGACCGAGGTAAGCGCTTTTACCATTGAGATGCTGTTTGGCAAAACGTTGAAAGTCCTCGCGCGACAGTTGAGAGGATTCACACTCGCTTAAAAAGACCTGTAAGTACACCTTGAGCTGCAGTTGCTCAGCCAATGCGCTCAGTTTAGCCTCTATCGCTTCGAGTGAGCGGCATTGAAGCAATTGCGCTTGCAGTGACATAAATTGATAAAAGGTCTTATCATTATTGGATGCCACGTCTCGCAGACGCTCGATATCGGCTTCTAAGTCGAGAATTTTTTGTCGTTGGCGACGTTGCTGTAACTGCCCCAGAGAGAATACCCCTTCTCCGCCGACCTCAACGTCGATGCGCTCAACGATATCGGGATACTGGAGAAAAAACTCAGGGTGTTCGAGCAAATATTGAGCGACTTGCTCTGCTGATAAACAAGGCGCATCGTATACACGGGTTTCTTGCGACTTTAGCATGACAATTGACCATCGTAGATATGGGTCGCAGGCCCAGTCATATAAAGGGGTTTACCTGGGCCTTGCCATTGAATTTTAAGCTGCCCTCCGGGTAAGGACACCGAGACATTGTTGTCCAACAAGCCTTGTAAAATACCGACCGCTACCGCACCACAAGCACCGCTGCCACAGGCTTGCGTTTCACCTGCACCGCGTTCGTAAACTCGCAGCCGAATCGATTGGCGATTCACCACTTGCATAAAGCCTGCATTCACGCGCTCTGGGAAGCGTTCATGTGACTCTAACAAAGGCCCAATTCGCTCTACATCGGCACGATCGATATCGTCAACGACCGTCACAACGTGAGGGTTGCCCATGCTCACCGCCCCGCAAAACAAGGTGTGATCATCGACCCGTAAAATATAGGTTTTTTCTTGCTGCTTCGCTTTGAACGGTATTTTGTTCGGCAAAAACTCCGGCACACCCATATTCACTTTGACCAAGTCATTGTCTTCAATGTTCAGCACCATCTTGCCTTTCTTGGTACTCACATTGATGCTGTATTTATTGGTTAGGCCTTTCATACGCACAAAGCGAGCAAAACAACGCGCGCCATTGCCACATTGCTCGACCTCGCTGCCATCAGCATTAAAGATGCGGTAGTGGAAGTCTGTTTCAGGGTCGTATGGCGCTTCAACTACCAGCAGTTGGTCAAAGCCGACACCAGTGTGACGATCCGCCAAACGACGGATCAAATCTTGCGAAAAAAACACATTTTGAGTGACACAATCAACGACCATAAAATCGTTACCCAAGCCGTGCATTTTAGAAAAGTGAAAATGCATAAACGTCTTCTTTACTCCGGTAGCACTTGCTCTAATTCCCATAGTCGTTGTAGCTCTTCACGTTGGCGCACGACATAAGACTTGTCGCCGTCAACCATGATTTCAGCCGCTCGAGTACGCGTATTGTAGTTGGAAGACATCACAAAACCATAAGCACCAGCAGAACGAACGGCCAATAAATCACCTGCCTCAAGTGCCAGTTGGCGATCTTTGCCAATAAAGTCACCGGTCTCACAAATTGGGCCAACTAAGTCGTACGTGTTGCCTTCTCCCTCACGTGGGGTAACCGGGACAATGTTTTGCCAAGCTTGGTACAACGCCGGACGCATTAAGTCGTTCATAGCGGCATCGACAATGGCAAAGTTCTTGTGCTCTGTGTGCTTTAAGAACGCCACGCGCGTTAACAAAACCCCCGCATTCGCCGCAATCGCTCGACCTGGCTCAAAGATGAGTTCAAGATCTTGGTGCTGATGCAAACGCTCAAGCAATGCCGTCGCATACTCTGCAGGTTGTGGCGGTTGCTCTTGGTTGTAAACCACCCCTAAACCCCCACCGACATCAAGATGACGAATGTTAACCCCTTGGGCTTTTAAGGTATCAATCAACGTCAATAAACGATCAGTCGCATCGATAAACGGCGCTAAGTCGGTTAATTGAGAGCCAATGTGACAGTCGATACCGACGATGTTCAGATGCTCTAGGCTTTGAGCAAATTGGTAAACTTGTGGTGCGCGTTCGAAGGCAATACCAAACTTATTGTCGCGCAAACCAGTTGAAATATAAGGGTGAGTTTTGGCATCAACATCAGGGTTAATACGGAGTGAAATCGGAGCTTTAACCCCCATCTCTGCAGCGACCTGATTTAAGCGCTCAAGTTCAGGTTCGGATTCAACGTTAAAACATTTAATCCCAAGCTCTAAGGCGCGCTTCATTTCCTGCTCGGTTTTACCTACACCAGAAAACACCACTTTTTTAGCATCGCCACCCGCGGCAATCACTCGCTCTAACTCACCGCCAGAAACAATATCAAACCCAGACCCCAAGCGGGCAAGAGCATTCAATACACCAAGGTTAGAGTTTGCTTTCACTGCATAACAAACCAGATGAGGATGTGAACCAGCCGCTTTATCAAACGCATTCCAGTGGCGTTCTAGTGTCGCTCTTGAATACACATACAAAGGCGTACCGTGTTGCTGGGCCAAATGCTCTAAAGAGACTTGTTCTGCCCATAGTTGGCCGTCTTCCTGATAATTAAAATAATCCAAAATTCACTTCCCTTAATTTAACAACTGGAATTAATCATTATTGAGTTTGTTCGTTTTGCTGTTGATGGTCTGGTAGGTAAAGATCCCCAGTTTGCCCACAACCTGTAAGCGCGGTAATCGATAACATCAGCATCAAGGTCAAGACTTTTTTCATGGTCTACATCGCGTTCGTTGAACAATGCTTCCTATAATCGCACCACAGTACAGAAAAGCAATAGGGGAAGGAAATGAAGAGAAAGGAATTTTTAACAATTAAGACAATTTCGTCATAATGAACTGATTTCATTTATCGGAGTTGGCTATAATTGAAAGTGACCGCGAGTCTCACGGCCACCTTGAATTAGGTTACTGGTTTACTACGGCTGACTCGGGCCTGGCACAATTCCGATATGGGATAACTTGCGCTTGCCCACCTTGATGAATAATTTGGTAGTACTGTGGCAGATTGAAGTTAATAAACTGAGCCGAGACTTGGTGCTCATCTTGAATCGTGGTGTAGAAATTATTGACATTGGCGATCATGTCGTCTTTAGAACCGGTAAACTGGTGGTAGGCTTCGACGCGATTCGCCTCATCAAGAATGTAAATATTGAAGCCATCATCGGTGTCTTCAAAGAAGAACTGAACCAGTCCCTCACTGGCGTAACAATCCACCACGTCTGGTAATTCATAAGCTTGTTCTTTATCCAGCATCATCAATGGCGAACCTTTTAACTTACTGGAGGAAATCGAACGATAAAAATCGACCGAGTTTTCCAACGTTTCGACCATTACGCCGCGACGCTCAAAAAACAACCCAAAAGTCTTGTCCGCTAAACGCATGGCTTTAAATCGGCGTCGCTGGCCTGGTTCAATTGGCTTTAAGCGTAAATCAATACACTCAGCTAACAACTGATACACCATGTTTCTCATCACACCGCGTAAGTTTTTGCTATAACAAAAGACATCGATAGATTCGGGCGGAATCGCATCTTGGTGCATTTTCCCCAGCAAGGCTTTTAAAGCATCGATCATCGCGGTCGTGCCTTTAAAGTTCATCGTTCTGACTTCTTGCCAAGAGTTGCGATAAACCAAGTCGACACTGCCAACCAAGTTTTGCTGCTGTGCCCCAAAGCTGAAAATATTGACTTGCTTGAGATCGATTTTCAGATCTTTGCCGCTCAATTGCGCAGTGGGATCCTGTTCAAAATTAATAAACATCGCCAATTGGCTTATTTCACAAGGACTACCTAGCGCTTCCATACTCGGCCTTCTCTTGGTCAAAGAAAAGGTATTGCGAAGATCACCGACCATTTGGTAAAGCTTATCGATGTCGAGCTCAGCGCCTTTGACTTGCGTGTGTACGCGAGTGGACTCGGTCAATAACCCATTAAAAAACGACCAAGAGACCAGTTTACTCAAGTAATCGTGCTGCTCTATCGGCCGCGCGCCAATAAATTTGTGTGGATTGAGTGGGGCTTTAAATAAATACCACCCCGCGCGATTAACACCGCCCTCACCCACCTGAATCAAACTCAAGTCTGGTTCGTGTAAGTCCGGGGAAATTTGCGCGTTTAGCAAGGTGACTTTACTGGGCAAGACTTCAAATGCCGCGTAGAGCTTACGAGCTAAAATGCTGATATCTTGTGGGCTTATCGCCGAAGTAATCTCGTTACGACGCGCAAAGCTGATTAAGTTGCGGTAGCTTTTCATCAAAGCGTCCAACAACTCGACATGCACTTTTTGCACTTGCTCCACTTTCCAGTAACGGCGACTGTCGAGTTCTTGTAAGGTCTCAAGCGGCCATTGCCACAGCTCGACCATTTCTTGGAGTGATTGTCGACGCCACGACACTGATTCTCTGCCGGCATCTCGAGATAACTTTTCGTGTGTTTTGAGATAAAAGCAACGACGTACGAGATCCAAGCGCTGACAGTCTTGAATTTGGGTTAGATAACGCGTCACCTTAACCAACATAAGATAATAAGCATCCATCCCATACAAGTCAGGTTCACCGGCAAAAAAGCGGCGTTTGGTATCCACGCTCAGCAATTGAGTAAAGGGATATTCCCACGAATACGCTTCGAGTAAAATGGCTTTCAACACCGATTTGTACGGCGAATCGATACTCTTATACAACTGCCATAAACTCGAACCAAAATACTCTTGCGCCGGAATCGAATACAACTGACCAAAATCGAGCCACTGATCCATATCCAAAACACCTGACTCAACTAAGTAAGCGACGTAATCGTCGTAGCACTCTTCCATTTCTGGTGGGATGATCAACCACAGTAAGCGCTGGCCAGCTAAGCGAACAGCAGAGCGGTAAAACTCGTCGAGCAACAACAGGTGCTGTGAGGAACCACAATTGTCCCCCGTCATCTCATCGGATTGTTGACACTTGAAGCGCTCAGAATCCATAACAAAAAAGCTCGCTTCAACCCCTTGGCGCAATGCCCACTCACTGATCAAACGACATTTTTCCGTGAGGTTCTGACGCGCTTCGGCAGACATAGCCGGCGACACGCATACCCAAACATCGAGGTCACTCGACAGGCTTTGGCCTATGGATGACGTACTGCCCATCGTATATAGGCCCAGGATCTCATGTGATTCGGGGTGTTGGTCAATCAAGGGTAGGTAGTGAAGACCTTGAGCTTCCATCGCTTTTTCATGCTCGGGCTGCAGGGTAAAATCACGTACCCCATGAGGTGTTGGCGCCGATTGAAAGCCAGGCAAATCCGGGTGATGAAAGTGGAAAAAGGCGGGCAATAACTGATAGACATATCGACAAGCGTCATCCATCAACGCCAGCGAGCGTTCTTGACGCTGCTGGTTAAGAGTATCGAGTCTCTTGGTGATGGTTTCAATGTACGCTTGCAAATGACAATCCTTAACTCATTATGATCATTAGAGTTGATCGCTAATTCTGCTCAGAGATTAAACTCTTTACAACCAAAAACGTGATCAATCTAACATTTAGAGCCGAATTGGTAAAGAAATAACCCACATAAAAAGAAAAATATGTTAGCGGATAGTGTTCATTAAACCGGATATTATTCTATCTTTTAAGCATATAGATGAAAAATGGCTGGGAAGGCCCTGGGTAGTAACATAGTTTTACACCATTATGTTAGGATAAATGGACACTTTTTCACTAGAGGATATCATGAGTAAATCGAACTCACCGATTCGCATTGCGACCCGCAAAAGTCCACTGGCGCTTTGGCAAGCCAATTTTGTTAAGCAATCCCTAGAAGCCCATCACCCAGGTTTACAGGTGGAGCTTGTGACTATGGTGACCAAGGGCGATATTATCCTTGATACGCCATTGGCCAAAGTCGGTGGTAAAGGCCTCTTTGTCAAAGAACTCGAAGTCGCGATGCTCGAAGGCAGAGCGGATCTGGCGGTACACTCAATGAAAGACGTACCCGTCGATTTCCCTGAAGGCCTTGGACTTGTCACCATCTGTGAGCGAGCTGACCCCACCGATGCGTTTGTCTCAAACCACTACGACAACCTCGACCAACTGCCGCCCGGCTCCGTGGTCGGCACCTGCAGTTTACGTCGACAATGCCAAATCAAAGAGCGTCGTCCTGATTTGATTATCAAGGAATTAAGAGGCAACGTCGGCACGCGTTTAGCGAAGTTAGACAGAGGGGAATACGATGCTATCGTTCTGGCCACGGCAGGATTAAAACGCCTCAATCTCGATGAGCGCATCCGCTGTGAACTGCCACCAGAAACCTCTCTGCCCGCCGTCGGTCAAGGTGCGGTCGGGATTGAATGCCGACTCAATGACGAGCGCTTAATCGAGCTACTTGCGCCGCTAAACGACAAAGACACCGCAGACCGAGTATTGTGCGAACGCGCCATGAACCTAACGCTAGAGGGCGGATGCCAAGTTCCCATCGGCAGTTACGCCGAATTACAAGGCGACCAATTATGGTTACGAGCCTTGGTCGGTGAGCCCGATGGCAGCCAAATCGTGCGCGGCGAAATCAAAGGAGCACGAGAAGACGCCGAGCAGCTGGGGGTGACTTTGGCAAAAGAATTACTGTCACAAGGTGCAGAAACCATTTTAAGTAAGTTATACCAAGAGCAATAACCGATGACGGTATTGGTGACACGCCCAAATTCGAGCGGCCAAGCCTTAGCAAACGCCTTCAAAGACAAAGGCATTGCCGCTCTTCACCACGACTTAATCACCTTTACAAAGGGCGGGGATTTAGTGCAGTTGTCAAACGCACTCCATCAATGTGATATCGCGATTGCAATCAGCCCTAATGCCGTGCAGTTTTGTCATCAATACCTTCAACAACAGGGTTTAAATTGGCCTAAATCACCTCGATACCTTGCCATCGGTCAAAAAACTGCACACGATTTAAGCAAAGTAACGCAACAATACGTACACTATCCTAGTGTCTCTGACAGTGAGCATTTCCTTTTATTGCCCGAACTCGCTCAGGTGCAGGTCGAGAATAAAAGCATTGTCATTTTAAGGGGCAACAGCGGTCGTGATTTGCTCAAGCAACAATTAATCTGTCGAGGAGCCAAAGTGGACTACTTGACGACCTATCAAAAAATTGCCATTGCTTGGTCAGCCCAACAGCAGCTAAACATTTGGAAAACAAATAAGGTCGACACCATTGTATTAACCAGTGGTGAGCAAATAGAGCTATTCTGTCAGCCAATCACCGCGATTGACCCAACGTGGCTTTCTCAATGCACTGCGGTCGTTCCAAGTGAAAGGCTGGTGGCGTTTGCCCACCAATGGCCCTGGAAGCAAATTCATTGCAGTAATGGTGCATCCAACCAACAAATATTACGGACTGTCACTCAGTTCGGTTTGAATGATTGTGAGAATATGTATGACGAATGACAAAAAAAACAGTACGGATAACAAGCCTTCGCAGCCATTGAACAAGGCAGAGAATGATTCTCAAACAGAGAACGCGTCAACGCATTCCGCTGAAACCTCAACGCCCGATCAACCCGAGCTTCAAGAACCCCAAAAAGCCAAACAACCTGGCAAAAAGAAATGGGTATTGTTGATCATTGTTATCGCGCTATTACTCGGGGCGTTTAATTATTACCTCTACTTATGCCTCAAGAACAATCAAACCCAACAACTTGAAACCCTTGAGCAAAAATTCGCGCAACAAGAACAGCAGTTGTCTAGTCAGCTACAACAAAAAGAACAACAATGGCAACAGCGCATTGAGCAACAAAACACCCTAATCAAGCAGCAAGACAACAGCATTGAAAGCCTACAAAGCGCGCTTGCTGATGTTCAGGGCAGAAGGCCCAACGATTGGCTATTATCTGAAGCTGACTACTTGGTCAAACTCGCCAGTCGCAAATTGTTTTTAGAACACGATCCCGTGACGGCAACTGAATTAGTCGAAAGTGCCGATCAGCGAATTGCTTCGCTCAACGATCCGAGCTTAGTGCCACTGCGACGTTTGATGGCGACGGACATTACTCGCCTCAAAAGTATTCCTATCATCGATCACGATGGCTTAATCCTCAAATTGATGTCTTTGCAGCAACAAGTGGATCTTCTGCCTTTGGCCAATGCGATTTTACCGCCACAAGAAGAGCAAGCCCAAGATCAAATGACAGACAGCATTGACAACTGGCAACATAATTTAAGAACGTCGCTAAAAGAGTTCGCTGACAACTTTATTACCTTCCGCACACGTGATGGCAGTGCCACGCCGTTGCTGTCACCGGAGCAACATTTTTATTTAAGAGAGAATATTCAAGCTAAGATTGAAACGGCGATCCACTCGGTCAACGATGAAAGCGGCGATATTTATCAGTCGGCGTTAAACACCGTCGTCCAATGGTCAAAACAATACTTCAACCAAACCTCGCCAGCGGTTATCGCCTTCCAAAAAGACATCTCGGAATTGGCCAATAAAGACATTACCACCAATTACCCAGACGAAATTGTGTCGGCACCGAAACTCGAAGACACCATTCGCCAACGTATACGCCGAGCGGTCACCCCCGTCTCTGCTCTGCCCAATAAGGAGAGCGCTCAATGATAAAGCTGATCATCCTGTTTCTCTTATTGGGCTTTGGCCTATTTGCCGGTACTCAATACTCTGGTGAACAAGGCTATGTACTTATTTCAATTGCCAACACGACAACTGAAATGAGTTTTACCACATTCACCCTTTTGGTTGTCTTTACCTTATTGGTCATTTTCGCCATTGATTTTCTCATCAAGCGAACTTGGCGCTTTGGTTTTAATACTTTCAATTGGTTTTCACTGCGCAAGGTGCGTCACTCACGCCGCCTAGCTAACGAAGGTATCGTACACTTACTGGAAGGTGACTGGAAAAAAGCCGAGAAAAAAGTCACTCGCTGGGCAAAACACCACGATGTGCCTTTTTTATGTTACCTGATCGCAGCAGAAGCCGCACAATCTCGTGGTGATATTGAGCAACGAGATTATTACCTGACATTGGCCAATGATCAAAATGGCTCAACGCTTGCCATCGAACTCACCAAGGCTAAGCAATGGGTAAAAAACAAAGAATATCAACAAGCCATCTTGTTACTGAAGCAGCTACAAACTGATTACCCAGACAACGCGATTGTCTTAACCCAATTAAAAGAGAGTTATAACGCGACACAAGATTGGCAATCGTTACACTTATTACTGCCTAAGCTGAAAAAGCTTCAACTTATTTCAGAGCCTGAGTACCAAGAGTTGATGGTGAAATGCCAAACCCTGCCGATGCACACACTCACCGCTCAGAAAGACTATCAGGGGCTGGCTAACTTTTGGGTAGAGCTACCCAGAAAGGCCAAACAAGATCTGCAAGTCAATAAAGTCTACATTGAGTCATTAATCGAACTAGGTAAGCACGAAGACGCCTTGCGACAGTTAAGGCCAATTTGCAAATCTAGCTCATTGGGTTGGCCGTTCGAAAAACTGGCACAACTACACGAAAGGCTTGATGACCAGGTTTTTGCCATCTTAAGACAAACGTTGAACAAGATGCCGACGCACGCAGAAGCGGCCAGTGCACTGGGTCATCGTTTAATGGCTAAACAAGATTGGGTTAATGCTCAGCAAGCACTAGAGCAAGCGTTGCAGCAGCGTTCATCCATTCAAGACTACGCGAGTTTAGCTCAGTGCTTAGAACAACAAGATATGCCCAAAGCGGCTCACGATGTCACACAACGCGCTTTGCTCATCGCACAAGATGGCGCCTAACCCAACGCGACACAGCTAAGAACATCAATGCCTTCCTTGTGAAGGCATTTTTTTTAAAGACAGTGTAAAACAGTCAAAGACAGTATAAAACAGTGAAACACATTTCCTGTGGTTCACTGTGTTAAGCGAAGCGAACTGTGTCAGACTGTCATTGACTGTGTCACACTGATCTTACCTTGCCACTTGAGCGCAGCGTCCTTGAAGTGCAACGATCTTGTAGCGAAGCGATCTGTCTTTCACTGTGTT
>JBFGYW010000003.1:0-47781 GCA_041587235.1 Vibrio sp. | reverse complement strand
GCCCTGAAACGCATGATCGTCGTGTCGATGCCGGCCTCAATGGGCGCCATCGTCGTCGATAGCTTTGACAAAGAGTAATAGTATCTATTTTTGCCATCACTTCTACACTCAAAGAGAGACATAATTAACAATGAGTGTGAGGAAATGAAGATGCTAACATTAGCCGGATTGGATCATATTGTCCTGAGAACCACGCAACGCGCAGCGATGTTGACGTTTTACTGCGAGGTATTAGGTTGCCAGATTGAAAGGGAACGCCCCGAACTCGGTCTCACCCAACTTCGAGCAGGTAACGCATTGATTGATCTGGTCGATGTTGACTCAGAGCTTGGCAAACTCGGCGGGCAAGCACCACAGCAAAATGGCCGTAATCTCGACCATTTTTGTCTGCAATATCAACCACAAAGTGAAGAAGCGATATTGCAGTATTTGGCCTCTTTTGGTTTTCACGAGATCACTTTCGCCAATCGCTACGGTGCCCAAGGTTATGGACGCTCACTTTATATCAACGACCCAGAGCACAACGTGGTTGAACTTAAACCTTACCTGCCTTCATCATCGCCGGTGAACGCCAACGAAACCGCTTAACAGGACGAACCTGCAATTCAGGTTGTAGCCACCACTTTTTCAGGTTAGCACTTTGAGAGTGAACCGTTTCACCGATCATGGGGGTCAAGAGCGCTTGTGATTGCAACAACGCAACACGGCACAAGTCGTTAATCGGCTCATCCCACTGGTGGGTAAAGAGCTCAAAAGTGGCCCAGTGAATGGGCAAAAGCTTTTTGGCATCGAGATCAAGCGCAGCACGAACCGTGTGACTGGCCTGCATATGACCGCAGTTTTCGACACAATACCCTCGATCTTTTTTCACATCAGCGGCCACTTCAATCGCGGCAATGTCAAAGGGGCCATATCGCAAACCAATTTCGGCAAAGTGTTTATCGTAAGCGCTATCACCACTAAAGTAGAAACGCTCTCGCTTGCCCATTAACACCCAAGAAGCCCATAGCGTTGAATTTGAATCCCAACCATAGCGACCAGAGTTGTGATTGGCCGGTGTGCACGCCAAAGTCACACCTTGATACTGTGTTTCTTGCCACCAATCGAGCTCTTCAATACGAGTTGGTTTTACGCCCCAGCGTTGTAAATACTTACCCACCCCAAGTGGGACAATAAAATGGGTGTCGGTATCGCGATAATATTCAATCGTGGTTTTTTCTAAGTGATCGTAATGATCATGAGAAATCAGTACCACTTTCGGAACCGGAAGATCTTCGCGTTGAATCGGCGTAGATACATTGCGCTCAAACCAAGGTTTGGCCACTTTGGGTGAAGCATAAGAAAAGACAGGATCAGTAAGTATCGAGATACCATCAATCTCAACCCACATCGTTGAGTGCCCCAACCAAGTCACTTTTAATGCATCCGAGCGGCGAGAAAAATCACTTTGTTCACGCGCGGCATACGGCAAAGCAGTATGAGGTTGTAACTGCTTGCGCCCGCCTAAGTAACTCCAAATAAATTGATGCTTCTTTTGTGGCGACGGGACGTGTGGCATACGGTTAATCACACGGCCTTGATGAAATTGAGGGGATAATTCGATGCGTTGTTTTCGTAACTCTGTGTACATTTGATCGGCGTCAGAACGTTCACTGTTTGCAGAAATGGTGGTCTTACTCATAATACCTATACCTCGATTTGCTTGGGTATTATGCTAAAAACCAATCGTGTCGATTTGATGAAAAAAACGCCACGTTCAATGACTGTTTAATGACACAGGCTCACTGAGCAATACGCGAGCCTGTTTTGTTTTCTGAACGAGTCTATATGATGTAAATAATGGGGCCGTTTTATTTAATTTACCCACCCGTACTCTTTAATTAAAAAGTATAGCCCGCACTGATCATAACAACCAAGGGATCGATATGAACATCAGTACTGTAAGAGGTCGACCCCGCTTTATAATGAGCCGTCGTATCAATATCAGCATACCAAAGTGAAGCATTGGCAAACCATGTGTCATTGATCATATAATCAACGCCAATATTCGCGGCTAAACCCCATGAATCATCAAGTTCTAAGTCTGATAGTCCTGCAGCCTTACCTGTGCTATTAAAGTCTGAATCATAAAACGTCGTATAATTGATCCCAATGCCTCCATAAGGGCGCCACTGGCTTTGACTATCTCCAAAATAATATTCAACCATTAATGTTGGAGGTAACTGCTTAGTGGTAGCGACATCACCTAACCCAGAGAGATCCGTCGAAATATCATGACTAAATGGCGAAGCCGCTAACAATTCCACACTCCAATTGTCGGTCAACATATAACCGAAAGTTAAACCAAACTGCGTGTTCGTGTTTACTTGAAGCTCATAATCAGACCCTAGAATCTTATCGCTACTGTCATTAGGAATCACTGACGCCAAACCGGCACGAACAATATAATCCCCTTGTTGATGCGCCTGTGCATTAATAGAAGAAAATGCGGAGATAATGGCAAGACAACACACTGCTTTTTTCATTGGAAATTATCCTTACTTTTATTATGCCTACTTGTGATCAGGACGTGACAGTAGCACATTGACTTATTGCTACTTTGATTAAAATCAAGGGATTGCAGTTATAACCAATATTAATAACTCACTGTTTTATTGAACGTTTAATCGATTTTTTATTTATTGAGATAGAAATGATCTGGATAGACCATTGAAATGCAACAAATCGGGTATAATGCATGGCAATATTGGCTACCATAGTAAACACATGTTCTTAGATCCTTATTTTTCTCAATCAAATCAAACTTTTAATTTCACTCGTCAACAAGCAAGCCACTTTGCTAAAAAAGTTGCCGGTGACTTTAACCCGATTCACGATGAAGACAACAAGCGTTTTTGTGTCCCTGGCGATTTGCTATTTGGCGTTTTGCTGACTCAACAAGGCATCAGCCAAAAAATGCGTTTTGACTTCAACGGTATGGTCGGTGACGGTGTTGATTTGAGCATTGAAAATAAATGTGATAAAGAAAGTGCCGTCGTCGATGCCAATGGCAAAGAGTACTTACACATGAGTTGCGAAGGTGAAACCAGTTTTGATCAAGATTTGATTGAGTATGTGGTAACCAATTACGTTCAATTTTCTGGCAAGAACTTTCCCCATATCATGGTGCCGTTGATGGAAGAGCAACAGATGATGATCAACTGTCAGCGTCCATTAGTGATCTACGAAAGTATGGAAGTCGAATTTGACCGCCTAGACCTGACTCACCCCGATGTTCAATTCACCGGCGCGTCTTTTGACGTAGAAGGTAAACGCGGTGTCGTTACGCTCAATTTCGAGTTTACTGATCACGGTATCCAAATCGGGCGTGGCACAAAAAGAATGGTCGCCAGTGGCCTTAAACCTTATGATCAAGCGGCCATTGATGAATTGGTTGAACGATTCAACCAAAGAAAACAAGATTTTCTCGATCAGTTCGCCACACAAGCGGCCTAATCGGCTGGCTCTATTTTGAGCACATTACCGTGTACTTTTATTAACGCCTCGTCTGTCACGAGGCGTTTTTATTGCCCAGAGAGCAGAGAGATGTGAAATTCTCTTTAGATGTGAAATTCTCTTTACAGGCACATTATCTCCAACAACCCCTTTTCCTTGTTCACAAACAAACCGTTTCACCATCACTGTCAGCGATTTCACACTAGGCTAAAACACTGACCTGGCCTTTACTTAGTCTTGACCGCTGTTTGCCTTTTCTTTTACTCACCAATGACTCAAGTCGACAGGGAAAGCTCGACAATGGATTTACTAAAACGAACACCTTAATGACGAGGGTCATACCATGAACAATAAAACCGTTTTAACACTCACTGCGACTGCGGCGGCACTTTTCCTAGCTGGCTGTAACGACAAACAAGAATCACAACCGGCACCAGCACCGGAAGCGAGCTCAGTGCAAGTCGATGCGACGAAAACCGAACAAAGCCAAGACTTACAAACGATTGAAGCGGCCCCTCAAGTAAACAATGCCACTGACAACCTTAGCGAGAATCAAGGCTGGCAAGGTCAGTATCACGGTATTTTGCCTTGCGCAGATTGTGAAGGAATTGAAACAAGCTTAATGCTCAACGCAGACAACACCTTTACCCTCACTTCGACTTACCTTGGTAAAAATGAAGAGCCAACCACAACATCGGGCATGGTAAAATGGAATACAGAGCAAACCAAAATCACCTTGATGGATGCCTCAGAGCATAAGGTTGGTCATTATGCGGTAAGCCAAGGTTCATTGACCAAACTCGATAAAAACGGTGAGCCGATTACCGGTGACCTTGCCGCTCAGTACACCTTGAAAAAAGGCCCTAAGGCAATGGAAGAGTAATCTCGCTCATTTAGCTTTGAGCAGATAAAAAAAGCCTCACTTCATGAGTGAGGCTTTTTACTTTATTGAAGCGATTTTAAGGCTGACCTTGTTCTATCACTTTTTCCAAGCCGTTGGATCAATATCCAAATCTTTGAAGTTCTCTGGGTTAAAGACAGGCTCTTCAGCGCCTTGCTTAAGCTGCTTGCCGTAGTCTTTAAGAATGCGCATTGCCGTTGGGAACAACATGATCAACGCAAGCAAGTTAACAATCGCTAACACACCCATTAGTGGGTCTGAGAAGAAGAAGACCGCTGTCGCACCTGGGGCAACCGCGCCCAGTAACACAACCGCAATCACCGCGACTCTCAATACGTGTACTGCCGCTTTGTTCTTGGTTAAGAAGGTCAATGCGTTTTCACCTAGGTAGTAGTTGTAAACCACAGAGCTAAATGAGAACAACAAAATCGCCGCCGTTAAGTAGTACTTAGACCACTCACCCAAGTGAGAAACCAAAGATTGTTGAGTCAATACAATGCCATCCACATCTTGCGCGCCAGGTACATAAACGCTGCCCAATAAGATCACAAACGCCGTACAGCTACACACGATAATGGTATCGATAAAGACAGACAAAGATTGTGAAATACCTTGCGTCACAGGGTGGGGTACATCCGCCGTTGCCGCAACGTTAGGTGCAGAACCCAAGCCCGCTTCGTTTGAAAACAGATCACGACGCAAACCTTGAGCCAATGCCGCGCCCATACCGCCGCCGACTGCTTGCTCTAAACCAAAGGCGTTTTTAACGATTGAGCTAAATACCGCTGGGATTTCGGTGATGTTCATCACGATGATCAACAGCGCAATCAGAATGTAAGCAACCGCCATGATAGGTACGATAATGTCACAGGTTTTGGCAATGCGTTTAATCCCACCGTAAATGATGAAACCAACGATGATCGCCAAAGCAATGCCGGTGTAAAGTCGTGATACACCTAAGCTGTCTTGAATCGCACCAGCCACGGTATTGCCTTGGAAAGCATTAAAGCCAATCGCAAAAGACACCATCAAGCACACCGAATAAAGGCAGGCTAACCAACGGTAGTCTTTACCCAAGCCATGCATAATGGACAAAGCCGCGCCACCGCGGAAGTGATCGCCTTCGCGACGTTTGAATAACTGAGCCAATGAACACTCAATCAAGCTCGTCGCCATACCGACTAATGCGACCATCCACATCCAAAA
Source organism: Vibrio sp. (assembly GCA_041587235.1). GTDB lineage: Bacteria > Pseudomonadota > Gammaproteobacteria > Enterobacterales > Vibrionaceae > Vibrio. The sequence goes on along the minus strand of JBFGYW010000003.1, from coordinate 42,179 downwards.
TACTGCACCTGGGCCGCCTAGTGTAATAGCCACGGCAACACCAGCAATATTACCACCACCGACTCGACCGCCAATGGAAAGTAGAAGTGCTTCACGCCCTGAGATGCTTTTTTTATCGTCCGGTTGATTCGTGTCTTTTTTCAACACACGGAACATGCGTTTGAAGTAACGAAATTGAACGAAATTGGTGACGATGGTGAAAAATAGACCGAAAATGATCAGAAATGGCACTAAAGCCCAACCCCAAGTAAGGTCGCCGATCAATCCAAAAAAGGACTGTAAGAATTCCATTTGTACTCCTTGAATAAAATCTTATCGTTCTCGAGCAACATAAAGACAGAGGTTGCTATGGCAAGTGCCCATCTATCTTTAATGTCCACCTTGTGAAAACAAGATGAATTATCCATGAATACTCGAGTTGGTGGCGAATTATACTTAATCAAGGTGGCATAGGAAACGATTACTTTTTGACAAAGCAATCATTAAGAATGACTGACTAACGATTGAGTTGATCAATAGTCACGAGTCAATCCGTCGATAAAAGACGTAAAAATGTCAAAAACAACATTGATTTATATAGAAATAAAATCATTTTCTCTCTCCATTACTCACGGCTTACTTTTCGCTAAATGACCAGTATGACCTGGTTGAGGGTGAGATAAGTCGGGCGGATCTCTCACAAAATTTGATGGCAATTGACCATAAACTGCCACTACTTAGACCAGCAGTTTACTCAAAACTTAGTGATCTAGATCACTAATTCGTACCAAGCTCCCCAAATCAACAGACTGACCAAATGGTCAAAAATCCTAAGTAATCTCAATAATTAGCGATTTTAACCGCCAGCGAGTAAACGACGCGTGACACTCTGAATACAGCGATGCGAATCGCAGAAAAAGTAAACCGTGTTCTCAATACACACACCACCATTTAGGCTCATTAGGCGTTAAAAAAAATTAATGAGCCACATTTGAACCTTGATCAAATAGTGAATTTCGTTACTCTGTAGCAAATGAGAATGATTATTGGTAACAAAAATGAAAAAGCGCATTAATTTCACTACTGTCACCGTGACAAACACGGAGCAAATCACCAAAAACATGCAAAGAATCACGCTGCAGGCCGACGCGATTTCCTCTTTTCCCGCCCAATGTGAAGGTGGCTACATTAAACTCGCTTTTAACCAACAAGGCGGTACTGATATCCAGGCGATGCTCGACAATTCGCAGCGCCCCACCTTAAGAACCTACACCATTAAAGAGTTTGCCCCATCGCAAGGGAAAATCATCGTCGACTTTGTCCGCCACAATGTTGATGATCTTAGCGGTGGCTTTGCCGCGCGTTGGGCACTCAATGCCAAAGTCGGTGACACGATTTCTATCGCCGGCCCTGGCATCATTGAACCCATGAATCCTCAAGCTGACTGGTTTTTTATGGCCGCAGACATGACCGCCCTGCCCGCTCTCAGTGCAAAAATCAAAGCGCTGCCTAAAACGGCAAAAGGTTATGCCGTGATTCAAGTGGTTGACTTACAAGATCAGCAAGCGATTGAAGCTCCTGAAGGAATCGAGGTCATTTGGCTTGATGAGTCCGGCTCTCTCAACGAGACCGTCCAAGCACAGCCTTGGTTGCCAGGTGATGCGAGTGTATGGTGTGCGTGTGAATTTGATAGTATGCGCGCGCTGCGTCAGTATTTTCGCAATGACAAAAACGTCGACCGCAACCATATCTACATCAGCAGTTATTGGAAAGCCGGTGTAACCGAAGATGGACACAAAATCTTAAAACAACAAGACGCGACCCAAGCCTCGCCAGCGTGATCCTGACTAAGATAAGTGCTCTGAAAGATAATCAATCACGAGCCTAACTTTGGGTGACAAATAGCGATTTTGCGGATACACAGCCCAAATCCCCTCTCGTTGTTCTCGAAAAGCGGCTAACACTTCCACCAGTGCGCCGCTTTGCAACGCCTGATTGACGTAATAATCCGGGAGTTGTACTAATCCTAATCCTCTTTTGGCGGCATCCAACAAAGCATTGCCACTGTTGCATTTCATCCGCCCCTGTACCTTGATCGACTTATTTAACCCCTCTGAGCGAAAGTGCCAATGATCGGCCGATCCCACCAATAATTGGTGTGAAGATAACTCAGACAAAGAATGGGGCTCACCATAGCGCTGTAAGTACTCCCGACTGGCGCACACGTACAATTGGCGGCTGGTTAAACGTTTTGCGACTAAACTCGAGTCCTCCAAGCGCCCAACGCGTATGGCAATATCAAAGCCGTGATCCATTAAGTCTAGATTGCGATTGCTCAGCACCAAGTCCAACTCAAGTTGAGGGTGTTCAACTAATAATTGATTAATCAAAGGGACAAAGAAGCGCTCTCCATACGCGACAGGGGCGGTCATTTTTATCTTACCCTGGGGCTTTTGCTGCAGAGAAGTCACCGCTAAGTTGGCCATCTGTAACCCTTCGACCAGAGGAAGGCACTGTTGAAAATACACTTGTCCTGCTTCGGTTAAGGTGATTTTTCGAGTCGTTCTTTGCAATAATTTCACACCGAGTCTTTGTTCTAGCGCGTTCACTTTGCGGCTGATTTGCGCAACCGATGTGTCCAACTTACTCGCCGCGTAGGTGAAACTTCCTTCTTGCGTCACCGCAACAAATTCGCATACCCCTTGCCAGTCCATACCGCTCCTATTATTACAAATATGTAAAAGTGATTTGCTTATTAACTAGATTATCTCATTAAATAAAATAATTAAACTGTATCTATACTTTAGTGGATCGTACTGATCACACACTGACCATAAAAAGGATACTGTTATGACACTGAACCTACAGCCAGGGCAAACCTCAATCAAATCCAAAGCCGCCGTTGCTTGGGGACCAAAGCAACCCTTAAAGATGGAAGAAGTGGATGTTGAACTTCCCAAAGCCGGTGAAGTGCTAGTAAGAATCGTCGCCACAGGGGTTTGCCATACTGATGCGTTTACTTTATCTGGCGAAGATCCAGAAGGTATTTTCCCCTCTATCCTAGGCCATGAAGGTGGCGGTATTGTTGAAATGGTTGGCGAAGGCGTCACCAGTGTTGAGGTTGGCGATCACGTCATTCCTCTTTACACAGCAGAATGTGGCCAATGTAAATTTTGTTTATCCGGAAAAACCAACCTTTGCCAAGCGGTGCGTGAAACCCAAGGCAAAGGGTTAATGCCGGATGGCACCAGCCGTTTTTCGATTAATGGCGAGACCATTTTCCACTACATGGGTTGCTCAACGTTTTCTGAATACACCGTGCTACCGGAAATCTCTTTGGCCAAGGTCAACAAAGATGCCCCACTTGAAGAAGTGTGTTTACTCGGTTGTGGTGTCACCACCGGTATGGGCGCAGTGTTAAATACCGCGAAAGTAAAAGAAGGCGATACCGTGGCGATTTTCGGCCTCGGCGGCATCGGTTTATCCGCCATCATCGGTGCGCGTATGGCCAAAGCGAGTCGCATTATTGGTATTGATATTAACGAGAGCAAATTTGAGCTTGCCAAACAGCTCGGTGCCACCGATGTGATCAATCCGACCACAATCGACAAACCGATCCAAGAATACATTGTCGAGATGACCGATGGTGGCGTCGATTATTCATTTGAGTGTATCGGCAATGTCAACGTGATGCGTCAAGCCCTTGAGTGTTGTCACAAAGGCTGGGGTGAATCGGTTATTATCGGCGTGGCGGGCGCGGGCCAAGAGATCTCAACTCGACCATTTCAGTTGGTCACGGGTCGTGTATGGCGTGGCTCTGCCTTTGGCGGCGTGAAAGGTCGTTCTGAGTTGCCAGAAATTGTTGAACGCTATCTCGCAGGTGAATTTGGTTTACAAGAGTTTATCACTCATACCATGTCGCTTGAAGACCTCAATGAAGCGTTTGATTTGATGCACGAAGGCAAGTCGATTCGTACTGTGATTCACATGGATAAATAAGTTTATTCACGGCCTAACGCGTTTAGGCCGTGTACTTTTTTAAGGTAACCCAATGAACATTGAAAATATCAGTCAAAATAAAGTCTTTGGTGGATGGCATAAACGATACCGACACCATTCTGTGAGTACGCAAAGCTCAATGCACTTTGCCATATATCTGCCGCCACAAGCGAGCCCGTCCAACCCAGTTCCGGTGCTTTACTGGTTATCTGGCTTGACCTGCACTGAGGAAAACTTCATGCAGAAAGCTGGTGCGATGAAGATGGCCGCTGAGCTTGGTATCGCCATTGTAGCGCCAGATACCAGCCCGAGAGGAGAAGCAATTGCCAATGACCCGAGTTACGATTTAGGCCAAGGTGCCGGTTTTTACCTCAATGCAACGCAGTCACCATGGCAAAGCCACTACCAAATGTATGACTACATTCATAAAGAATTGCCTTACTTGATTGAAAGTCACTTCCCCGTCAGTGATAAAAAGTCGATATCGGGTCACAGTATGGGGGGCCATGGTGCTCTCGTGATAGGCCTTCGCAACCAACAGCAATATCAATCGATTTCAGCGTTTTCTCCTATTTGTCACCCAACTCAGTGCCCATGGGGCATCAAAGCCTTTGAACATTACTTAGGTGATGATAAAAGCCGCTGGCAAGAATACGACTCTACCTTGTTGCTCGAAAAATTGGGCAGCGATTTACCGATTTTGATCGACCAAGGCAGTGAAGATGAATTTTTAGCCACGCAACTGGGCACTGAGTGTTTACGCGATGTCGTCAAAACACATCAGTTACCTGTCGAGGTGAGAATGCTATCAGGTTATGACCACAGTTATTACTTTATTGCTACCTTTATCGAACAACACCTCGAATTTCACGCCAAATACCTTCACCAAGCTTAATTCGGCAGCAAAAGATCAAACCGTAAAAAGAGTCACAACAGGAGGGGGATGCATTTCCCTCTTCTATCTCGTTGGCAAACACGACCACACGGCACAACCAGATCGCTAGGTACATCACATAGACCAGTAGTGTGCCCGTTTGGCCTTATCCCCCAGTTCTCATTATACCAATCTGATTAAATAGGTGATCGATGATAGCGCAGAGTTCAAGCTTGATAACAAAGCAATCCTTTTCTTATCAAGAACGGAATTTAAATCGTTATTCTACAAGTTATTGTCTTAACCATGTTATCGAATTTTTAACACGCTAGGGTGACCCGCTATTGAGCTCTATTGGTATTAATAGTCTATTTTTGTCGATACCATTTGCGTCGATACAATTTTGTGTTTTCATGCGCTACAATTGCCGGCTCATGACTCGGAGTGTGCTATGTCTGTTGTAACCCCTTATTTTACCCCGCTGGAATCAGCGGCTGTCGAATTGCCTTCACAGTTTACCTTTCCCTTTTTTTACCAACCACACCCGCTGGCCATTCAAGCTGCCGATGATCTAAAAATGCGTCGGCTGGTCAAACCGAGTTGGGCGCAGAGCGAGCAGCAAAGCGGTAAAATGTTTGGCGTCTTAGTCGTCACCAACCCCACCGGCGATCTGGGTTACCTCGCGGCGTTTTCGGGTAAAATCAATGATCAAAACCATTGGCCAGGCTTTGTGCCTCCGGTATTTGATTTGCTTGAGGACGACGATTTTTATCGCGTCAAACGCCAACACATCCAAGATATGTGTGATGAATTGACTCAATGGCACCAACAGAAACAGCCAGATCTTGAGCGTTTAATCCTACAGCGCGATCAACAACACCAAGAATGGCAAAGCAAAATTGCTCAGCAACAAGCCCACAACGCGCAGCGAAGAGCAGAAAGAAAGCAAGCTCGCCAAGTCGCGCAAACAACACTTAGCGGTCAAGCTCTTGAGCAGTGTCTCGAAGTACTGAGTCAGCAAAGCATCGATGACAAACGCACGGTGGCCAAGCTAAAGGCGCAACGAGAGCAATCGCTTAACACGCTCAACCAAGCCATTGAGGCAATAACAAAGGCGCTAGAGCACAAAGAGCAGCAACGTGCCCAGGCCTCACTGCAATTACAAAAAGACATCTTTGCCCAGTATCACTTCCTCAATGCCCAAGGGGAAAACCAAGATCTGTTAAGCATCTTTGCAAAGACCAAAACCCCTATCCCACCTGCCGGTGCCGGAGAATGCGCTGCGCCTAAATTATTGCAATGGGCTTATCGACATGATTACACGCCCATCGCACTGGCCGAGTTTTGGTGGGGCCCATCGCCGAAAAGTGAAGTACGCAAGCATGAACACTATTACCCCTCTTGCCAAAGTAAATGCTTACCTATTTTATCTCATATGCTCAAAGGACTGGATGTCGAAGACGACCCATTGAAGAAAAACCCGGCAGAGAACAAGGGGTTCGACATTCTCTATCAAGATGAAGCCATCGTGGTTGTCAACAAGCCCGCGGATTTTCTTTCCGTACCGGGACGGCATATTAAAGACTCGATTTTTACGCGTTTGCAGCAACAATTTCCCCAAGCCGAAGGCCCATATGTTATCCATCGCTTGGATATGGCCACCTCTGGGGTATTAATCTTTGCATTGACCAAACGAGCCAATCGCAACTTACAAAAACAATTCATTACTCGCAAAGTACAAAAAACCTATTGGGCGAGAGTCAAAGGCGCTCTCTCAACCCCAAGTGGTCATATTCACCTGCCCCTCACGGCCGATGTTTACGATTCGCCCAGACAGAAAGTATGTGAAGAGCACGGCAAAGCTGCTCATACAGAATGGCATGTTATTGAGCAAGCGGAAGATTCGACCTTAATCAAACTGCTCCCCCACACTGGTCGTACACATCAACTCAGAGTGCATTGCGCCCATCAGCGCGGATTGAATTGTCCGATTATCGGCGATGACCTTTACGGCCAGTCGGCCAAACGGCTGTATTTACATGCCGGCAAGCTTGAGTTACTGCATCCATACAGCCACCAACCCATGATGTTTACAGCGCCGTGTCCCTTTGCGTGAGCTTGGTATAATGAGCCTACAAAAACCGTGTCGCAGCGTCCGTAGCAGTTATCCGTCGAGATGATACATCCCATACAAGCAAGCAATAAGAAAAATCAGTAACGCCAAAGCAAGCCATGTTTTCATGCGTTGCTTTTTTCTTTTGTTGCGCTTGGCTTGTTGATGATGTTTTTTGGCCAATTTAGAATGGAATTGTGGCTCGTCACCCGCCGTGTGGGACACAGCAGGTGTTATGGTTTCTGGAGGTGTTATCGGCACTTGCCGCGAATCGTCATCATCGCCCTTTTGTTTGGCCGCGCTGTTGGCGACTTTAGTAAAGCGTTGACGCTGCTCTGATGTAAAATCGTTATCAAAGTTTAAAGAACGTTGATTTCCCGAATGTCTGCGCTGAATCGCCATCGGACACCTCCACAAGCCGTCTTTGATGCCTGTCAATATTATAGCGGATCAGCGCACGACAGACTGAGAAGAGGCTTACAAATTTACACTGTAAACTCTTTACTCAACTTGGCCATCACTGATCTTACCGGCCTGAAGTAAACTGTATGACGTGAATGGATCCGTCTCCCTGAGTAAAGATTCCACTTGTTGAATTGCTTCAAGGTTAGTGCTGTTTTTGCGATAGCTCAAGTAAATTGGCAACGTCCAGGCCTGTTGCTCTTGATTGATGTATAGCTGCTTAGTTTCAATAAAGGGCTGAGCCAGTGAAATGGGTAAGTAAGCACACCCTCCCCGTTCGAGAATAAAGTCTAAGGCAATTCTTGCCGTCGAAGTGCGTAAATAGGGGGTATTGGCATTGACATGGCGCTCGGCATGCTCCGAAGCAAAGCGCGTTCCCCAGTCGACATAGACATAAGGGGCATTAAAGTCACTCTCATTAAACTCAGCTTCCGTAGAGACAAAAATCAATGACAAATCTGCAATGTGTTTATAGGACACTTCATCCGATTTTATTTGTTCTAGTGAGAAAGCCATATCGAGCGTTCTTTCGCTTAGTCGACGAGTCAATTGCTCTCTCGGCATCACCTCGGCCAAAAAGCCATAACCGCGAAAAGATTCCGTGATCATGCTCAAGCCATTTTGTAAAAACGCGTCCCAAATATTGGCTGTCCCCGCTAGAGTCAATTGAAGACTTTGATCTTTTTCCAATGACAGCGACATTTTCGCTTGTTGTAAGGTATTGACCATGATCTCGGCATAACTGATCAAACGCTCTCCCGCACTGGTCAGCTGAATGTTATTGCGGTCACGCTGAAACAATTGTGCATCAAAATAACTCTCAAGTTGCTTGATTCTGGCACTCACTGCTGCTTGAGTGATGTATAAATTCTCTGCTGCACGACCAAAATGCCTAACTTTAGCCACCTCTAAGAAAGTACGAAATACTTTGACGTCCATTAAATCCAAACCCGTTTTTAAACTAATAATGAAATACTATCATCACGATAAAAAGATTTTGTTTTTCTTTTTTTACTTTTGAGCCTAAGTTTCGCATTAAAGGCTTTTTCTGAACTATATCAGTATATCGAGTAAAGAAAAGCCCGTTAGTACCACCAATTAATAAGGTTATGCCCTATTCCTGTCACGAGTGACGAATAAAGTGCCAAGTGCGCAACGGGAGTAGCCGTGAGTTTATCACTTAATGAGGTTAGACATGTCTGACACTGAATTCCGAAATGGGAAAAAACGCTTCTATGATAATGTTAAATTCCCACGTGGCTTTGCTAAATCTGGCGATTTTACTCTTGCGGAAGAAGAGTTACTGATTCAATATGGCGATACAATGCAAGGGCTTGAAACTGGAATACTCACGCCCGAAAATAGCGAAGAAAAGCATTTTGTCAAAGTGTTAGAAAACCCAGGAAAAGCAAAAACTAAGCTTGAGCGAACTTGGCTCAAGTACATTCAATTGGCTAGAGGGCGTAAGCGCTTTCACACGTTAAACGGCAAGAACAAACCAGAGAGTCTCGAAGATTATCAAGATGAGGGGTCTTTGGTCGAAGAGGCGTAATCTGCTTTGCTCCTATTGCGCATAGCCACACTAAGACAAGGCGAACTGTCAATTAAAAATAAAGGCCGGTGGAACCCCTCCGGCCTTATCTTTTTCACCACATCAATCACAGAGTTCAGAAGTAATAAACTCAATCTTGTTTGTTGTGGTAAACCTGTTGTACGTCATCGCATTCGTCGAGCATATCAAGGAATTTTTGAAACTTCTCGACATCTTCACCGTCGATTTCAGAATAAGTCTGAGGAACGAAAGTGATTTCTTCAACGTCTAAAGTGAGCTCCGGATACGCTTCATTTAATGCCGTTTTGGTCTTAAAGAATTCAGTATGAGGCGCGAAAACAGTGATTGTACCGCTGTCTTCTTCAATGTCGGTAACATCGACGTCTGCCATCATAAGGGTTTCAAGAATCGACTCTTCATCTTCGCCAGCAAACTGGAAAACGGCTTGGTGATCAAACATGTGAGCGACAGTACCAGGACTGCCAATTTTTGCACCGGTTTTAACGAAGCACTGGCGTACATCTTGGAAAGTGCGGTTGCCGTTGTCAGTTAAACAATCAACGATAACACTCACCCCACCCGGGCCAAAGCCTTCATAGCGCGCAGGTTGATACTCTTCGCCACCGCCACCGGCTGCTTTGTCTAATGCTTTGTCGATGACATGTGAAGGCACCTGATCTTTTTTTGCTTTTGAGATCAAATGACGCAAAGACAGATTGGTATCTGGATCGATTCCGCCATTTTTAGCACAAACGTAGATCTCTTTACCATATTTGGAATAAACTTTAATTTTTGCGCCTTGAGTTTTGGCCATTGAGGCCTTACGCACTTCAAAACTTCTTCCCATTGGGGTGTTCTCTCTAACTGAAAAATAAAAATATTCTTTAATAAAATGCGATCATAATAGAAGTTAGCGACTGCAATCAACTGAGTTGTTTGTACTTTTCTATCGATTCAGTGAACCACTGTTTGTATTGATCGCGTTTTAGTTTTTGAATTTCCTGCTCAAACACTTCTTCACCAATCTTAGCCTGACGCCATTGCCAAACCAGAAAGGAAGCTTGTTTATCTAACTCGATCTTGTATTTGTCATCGGGTGACAACAATGAAAGATTGTACGGCATTGTGTTATCCCGTGATTGATAACAGAAAGGGGATGATAGCATAAGATAGGAATTTCAAAAATAAAGAGACGATAGAACATCGCCTCTTGAAGTGTTAGCTAATGGAGTAAACCTAATTCTTTCGCTTCTTCAATCGACAAACCGCTTTCGCGAATGTCTCTTAACGCTTCAATCCGTCGACGTGCAGCCGCAGAGTCTGAGCTAGGTTTACGTTCAGAAGTAAGATCTTGTGAATCGTCATCTTCTTCCCATTTATGTGCCATTGTTGCCATCTCGTCATGATCGATAGAATTAATTGACATAACCCCCTCCCAGTCACCATGGAACAGCCACTACTTGATAACAAAACTCCGTGGTACTGATAAGACTGAAAGTTAACTTTTGTGATAAAGATCACCATTTTCACGAAACGATGATCAAGGAGATGATACATAAGTTGATAAGGTTGTTTTTCTCGGTTGTATTTATCCGTTAACCTTACTTTAAGCGCTAGCCATGTCGTCTAACGCACGAAACACGGACTCATCGAGATGGCCTTCGAAAATTTGTCGACACACTTTGCGGCGCACGGCTAAACCTGAGATTAAACGCTCGATGGAGAGGACACTTTCACCATTTCTATCGCTGTACAGTTCCACTAATTTGCTTAACGTCTCATAAGGGATCACTTCATCATCGACTTTAAGCCAATCGAGCTTCTCTATGAGCTCTACACACTCTTCTTCGATAGAGGAGTAGCTATGCCCTGTCATGGCGGATAAAGCGTTTATACTGCGTTCTAGCGCTTCTGTTGAGGTATATTTGGATAGCGTAATCGTGATTTCATCAGCATTGATTTCAACAGAGTGTTTTTTGAGTTTGATCCGTCGCCCTAAGCCGTTTTTAGAACGATTGGTTTTGCGCTGAATAGGCTCAAATTCGCCATCGATGATCTCGGCCATTTTTTCCAATTGCTGTTTGGATACCATTTCATGACGAAGTGGATTAGGCAACGTCGGCGCCATATTGCGTTTACCGGCATTGGTGGTCTTCGCCCGTGAAAATTTCAATACCTCATCCACATCACAGCGAATATCGATGGAGTAATCAGCAATTTTATTGTTTTGTTTTACCGTTTCGATCGTTAAGTGGTAGCCCCACAGATTGACGACAAACAGATCATCACTGATCTTTTTCTCGGCCAGTTTTTTGAGCTCTCGGATCATATCCATCGAAAAGCGTCGCCACTCGATATTGCGCGCGAGTTTCGTATTGAGATCGCTAAGTAGCATGGTATCACTATGTCGCCTTACCAACCGACTCCTGAAGAAGGAATACAGCTGAAATATTAACGTATGCTGTTTTAAAATTTCTGGTGGGAAAAGGAAAAAATAATCACGAGTGAGTAATTCTTCATAGAAGGAAGGTTCCCAAACCAGAATGTACAAATTGGGCTTTATGCGTATTTCACCACTGGCTTGTTCAACCGGTGCTTCTTCCGATGCGGTAATGGTCCGGGCGATAAAGCGAAAACGATCACTTTTGAACCCTTCTGGCATATTTTCACTGAGCCACTGTCCTGTGAGCTCGTGTAATTGAAAATCCGTAAACTCAATGCGATCAATACTATCGCGAATTGAATCACGTGCAGGTCCACTGTCCTTCTTGCCGCGCAGTGCTAAGATATCAGTGATGTACAACGGGGTTTTATTTGGGACGTGTTTGGCATCGAGTTGATAGTATTCTTTGTGATGATCGTGGTATTGGACGGTTAAGGTAAACAGGGCAAAAAGCGTCATGAGATCATCAACGGTCATGATATTTTTAGAGGATCGCGTTTCAATGATCGCTTTGGTACCAGATATTGACACCATTGACTTTTGATAGTTTTTTCTTGTCCTTGGCGGTGCTAAAGCTTGATCAATGATCCCTGCCCAGTTGGTGGGTGAAACAATAAACTGATCGGCTTCATCGCGCATTGAAGGAGGCGTATTGAGTCCGTGTTCTGTCAGTAATTGTCTATTCACCTGATTTTGAGCCAGTGCCATAGATCGTTTTTGTTTTGCTGTGTGCTTGACTTTTTCGGTCACCAAACCTGAAGAGCCCAATACTGAAATCAATTGGGTTGGATTGACAAATTTGTGCAGCATGGTTTTGCCTGCCAATCCTTCTTCGAAGCGAACTGGAATTTGTTGAAAGAGCCCTATGGAAACGGCAGATCGCAATCTTTGTTGAATGGCAGCACGGGTTATTTGTCCTTCTGTTGCTTCAATAATCTCTGTGGTAGAGACTAAACCGTCTTTGGTGGAAAGTCCTCTTAGTGAAATAAGATTGAGCAGTTCTAAGATGCTTTTGGTTACCCCTTTGAAATGTTGGTATTGTTCTATCCAATCCGTTAAAGATGGATGAACTTCAAACAAATGACCATCTTTGTGGTTTCTTGGCAATTTGATCAAACGTTTTTCTTGAGCACTCATTGGGCTAACACTTTATGTAATTTAGTTATCTTTCCATAGCTTAATCGAATTTAAAAAATAAATAAAGAAAAAGCTTATAAACTGATCTTTATGATTTTATTGATCTAAATGGTTAAATGATAATATGATCTGATGAAAATCAGTGTTGTAAGTTATTGTTTTAAATGTACTTTAAATAGTGCGCTCTGAAAGCATGATCATTAGATCATCGAAACGATGATCATTGTGGTACAGGAAGCATGATCAAATCTATCCGCAAGTATGATCAAAGACTTAATTCAACGATGATCAAGGTTGCTTCGAAACGATGATCATCAACTACCCCCAAGTTATCCACATTATTTTTTGACTAAAGTGAGTTCATCTCCATCACATGGGTTTATTTTACTCAAATGAATTCAATTTTATCTACAGAAGCATGATCAAGTGGATTGATGACGTAATCTCATTTTACCATTGATTTAAAATTAACCAGTGATAGGCATTTCATTTCTTTTTCGTGTATTTTGCTTATCTGGGGTCTTATTTAGAAGCATGATCAAGGGTTGATATTGTTTTTTGGATTGTTTTACATCCTTGTTAGTGTTCGAGCTAAAGCTAATGGTAGTCATTGAAGCCAGTCGAATAAACACTCCCCGTAATTTACTCTGTTATCTTCATGCTTCCGAGATTTCAATCTACCTTGATCATCGTTCCAATTGTTTAAGATCTTAATATAACGATCTTTAACCAATCTTTCCCCTTGATCATGCTTCAAGTCAGTCGTTTATTCCTTTGTTAGATCGCAAGGTTAACCTTGATCATTGTTCCGTGCCTTGTTCTATCAGTAATAGGCAATACTTGGTCTCCCCTGCCCTACCCTCACTATATTTAATCGCGAATGGGGTGATTACTTGAAAGTGAGTGGTCTGTTTATCGAGTGAGTTTTTTAACGATACCGTTTCAGCCTGATTGATGATATGCGGTGTGGAATGCCTTTATCTGACCAGTGATTTTCTTATTCGGGTTTCTACATTGTTGTTTCTTCATTTGTCGAGCGATTTAGCCCTGTAGTAAAAGTATTTTTCATCGCGGCTAAAATTGAAATCACACTGACCGTAATTTGGCGTCATGTTTTAATCGTTCCGTATTTACATTGTAAATAAGTGATGCTGTAACATTTTTATAAATATAATATTGGAGTACTCTATAGTTGTTTTTTACTAGGATGTGGGTTCTTTTTTTCGCCTTTCTAAGTCTCGCTATTCTCCTTTCTAGTACTCAATTTCAGCTCTTTAGTGTAATGAGCAATCAAATCTGTGATCTTGTCACTAAAAGTCTCGTTCACCTATTTGTTGTTTTTTTTACTTTTTGCTGTACTATAGTGTTTAAATACTCCAAGGAATTTGATCCGTATGAAAAGACAGCAAACTATTGATAATCTTCATCAACTTGCCGAGCAAACTCAACAAGTTCAAGCCGATCGAATTGAAATTGTTCTAGAAGAAAGAAAAGATAATCATTTTCCGCCAATGTCGAAAGCATTGATGGAAACGCGCTCTGGTTTAACTCGCAGAAAGTTAGATGATGCGATCAGCAGAATGGAAGCTGAAGGACATCAATTTACAAAAAACAATGCCAATCATTATTCTATTTCTCTTGATGAAGCGCACATGCTGATGGACGCTGCTGGCGTGGATAAATTTCATCAACGCAAAAAAAATCAAGACAATAAGCCTTGGATTATTAACGTACAAAACCAAAAAGGGGGTACAGGTAAGTCAATGAACGCGGTACATTTGGCGGCTTGCTTGGCTCTTAATCTCGATAAACGCTATCGAATTTGTTTGATTGACTTGGATCCACAAGGTTCATTGCGTCTCTTCCTTAATCCTCAGGTCAGTTTATCTGAAAATGATAATATTTATTCGGCTGTCGATGTTATGTTGGATAATGTTCCTGAAGGGCAAGACATCGATCTAGAGTTTTTGCAAAAAAGCGTTTTGATGCCAACTCAGTATCCTAACTTAAAAACGATTTCTGCTTTCCCTGAAGATGCGATGTTTAATGCAGAAGCTTGGCAATATCTATCTAGTAATCAATCACTTGATATCGTTAAACTGCTTAAAGAAAAGCTGATTGATAAAATTGCTGATCAGTTTGATATCATAATGATAGATACCGGTCCACACGTCGATCCTTTAGTGTGGAATGCGATGTATGCTTCTAATGCGTTGCTGATCCCCTGTGCGGCAAAACGTTTGGATTGGGCTTCAACGGTGAACTTTTTCCAACATCTACCAACGGTTTATGAAATGTTCCCTGAAGATTGGCGAGGCTTAGAGTTCGTTCGCTTGATGCCGACAATGTTTGAAGATGACAACAAAAAGCAAGTTTCTGTACTAACGGAGATGAATTATTTATTAGCTGAACAAGTGATGATGGCGACCATCCCTCGCAGTCGTGCCTTTGAAACCTGTGCTGATACTTACAGCACGGTGTTTGATCTAACAACTGGCGACTTCGAAGGGGGTAAAAAAACCTTAGCAACAGCTCAAGATGCCGTGCAAAAAAGTGCTTTAGAGCTGGAGCGAGTCCTTCATTCTCACTGGAATGCATTAAATCAAGGTGTATAACATATGAGTATCAAAACGTCTGATTTAAATGCCAAACTATTTGGTAAAGCCAACAAACGTCGTGTGGCAACGACAGTACAAGAAGCGCAAAGTGCAGCAAAAGACAAAGCTCAAGTTATTGAACTCGCGGTGGCGGGTGAAGTGAAAGTCGAATTTGAGTTGCAACAAATCCCTGCAGATCAAATTGAAGTACAAACCCGCGTGTTTAGTCAAAACGCCCGTGAGCAGTCGTTTCTTACCGAGCCTGCACTGGCCGATATTTTAACCACACTAAAAGTACACGGTCAGCAATACCCTGCTGTCGGGCGCCGCACCGAGGATGGGACGATTGAAGTGTTAGACGGCAGTCGTCGTCGTATGTCGTGTTTACTGGCGAAGCAAGATTTTTTGATTTATGTCGCCGATAATATTGAGTCCAAACACGCGAAGTTTCTTTCTGATGTTGCTAACGCCCATAAACCATTATCACTTTATGAGCGTGGTAAAGAAATGCAAGCCAAACTGGACAGTGGTGAAGCGAGCGATCAAAAAGCCTTGGCAGCCATGTTTCAGTGCAGTGAAGCCTTAGTCAGTGGTGCATTAAAAGCCGCGTCTTTGCCTTTAGAATTACTGCAAGCCTACCCCAATGTTAGTGAATTGGGTCGCCCGACGATCGTGAAACTCCACAAGCAATTTTTCAATCTCAATCGCGATCAACAACAGCAATTGATTGAACGCTGTCATAGTAATGCGGTCCCGATTTGGCAACAGTCTCATTCTTCTGGTGTTGCTCGTATTACCAAAGAAGTCACCGAACAATTAGAATCGTGCATTGATGAAATTGCGCCAAAACCCATTAAGTCGACGAGCAACGCTAAAACTGAGTTGGTTAAAGGCAAAGTGCATTACGTGCGAAAAGGCCAACAGCTGACTCTCAATCTGAGTAAAATCGATGATGCGTTAGCCGATGAAATCTTGTCGTTGATCAAAAATAAAATTCAATAAACTCGCATCCGTCGCTTTTTTCTAAAAACCTCAACGTTAGTAATATCGTTGAGGTTTTTTGTTTTGGCTTGGCAATATATCGGTTTGACAGTTCATTGTGATAAAATTCGGTCACATTGTTCTCATCAAGTGACTCGTTTTGACTACTATCCGCGATGCCATAATCAAACATCAATCTCTCTTTGTTCGTCGGGCTTTTTTAGTGACGGAAAACGATCAATGGATTGCTCACCACATACCGGGTTATCTTCTGCAGGTAAAAGACTTAGTTTCCAACTCTTTGTCGGTAGGGGAGTGTGACTTTAACGCTGAGACGCATATTGCTTTGTCGCAATCCCAACAAGTATTAGGGATGGAGTTTGATTTTATCGTGCTTGATTTCCGCCGTGGGTTCGACGCCAACCACTTTTGTCGTATCTTGGGTACCTTAGTTGGTGGTGGTATGGCGTTAGTGATCCCTCCGCGTCATCAAGAGTCTCTTGCTGGTCAATGGTTATCCAGTATTTTCGCCGATTTACCCAAGTGGCCTATTGGTGATGATGACTTGGTCCAACCGCTCAACCGCGATAATAACATTGACTACCAGCAACAAGATTACGCGATCAAGAAAATACTCAAAGTCGTGACTGGGCATCGTCATCGACCCTTTGTACTAACCGCGGATCGAGGTCGTGGTAAAACCTCTGCGCTCGGTATCGCCTGTGCTGATTTACTTTATCATCGCCAGCAATGCTCTATTGTGGTGACCGCGCCTTCTTTTCGTCAAGTGTCTACTTTATTTAAACATGCGCGCAATGCCTTACCTGAGGCAAACTGCCCTCATCCACATCAGCTTACTTATGCCAATAACCGTTTGCGGTTTCTCCCCCCGGCTGAGATTACTGCCGATCTCGATTGCGATGTATTACTGGTCGATGAAGCCGGTGCGATTCCGGTGCCTTTATTAAAGCAATGGGCATATCAATTTCCTCGCTTAGTTTTCTCAACTACGATTCACGGATACGAAGGGTCGGGAAGAGGGTTTACATTAAAGTTCTTACCTTGGTTATCGTCACTAAGAAAAAATGTACCACACTTGCATTTAGACCAACCGATTCGTTGGGCGGCGAACGATAACATTGAACAATGGCTTAACCATCATTTTGTTCTTGATAGTGAAGTTAAAAACCTGGTCATCAATTCTGAGGCCAAAGTCACCTATCGCGTTTTAGACAAGTCCGATTTGGTCAATGACCCACGCTTATTACGTCAATGTATTGGTTTGTTAGTGCAAGCGCATTATCAAACCACGCCAAATGATGTGTTTCAACTAATCGAAAATTCAGATCAAAACATGGTTATTGCCGAACTTGACCATCAGGTTGTTGCCACGTGTTTAGTCAATTGTGAAGGTATGTTATCTGACGCTAAGGTGAATGATATTGTCCGCGGTCAATCTCGTCCGAAAGGTCAATTAGCCACCTCGATCTTGATGACCAATTTAGGGTGTATCAATGCAGGGTATTGGCAGAGTCAACGTATCATGCGTATTGCCGTCCATCCTCAAGCACAACGGCAAGGCATTGCGAGCGCTCTGTGTCGTTATATGGAAACTCATTTACAACTGGATTTTGTCAGTGTCAGCTTTGGTGCCGAGGCAGAGTTAATGTCATTTTGGTTGAGCTTGGGTTTCTTCCCTGTTCGATTGGGGTTAACTCGTGATGCGGCAAGTGGTACGTATTCATTATTAATGATAAAACCTTGTCGAGTCGATTGTCGTGTTCCTCTATCGTCATTACGCTATGTTTATAGTGAGCAACTGTTAGAGAACTTAAAGTACCTCTCATCGCCTATCGACTTATCCCTTTTACGTTTATTGCTCAATACGGTTTGTGTTTGTCCTCAAAGTGAGGAGCGAGTACTACAAAGTGAAAACTTGTTAGACATCTATAGCAGAGGGGGGGGCAGTTTCGAGTTCGTTCAGCCGTTATTAGCATCTTGGTTGTTAACTTCACAGGCCATTGAACGTTGTTCTTCATTATTACTGCGAGCGGTATTCTGCTATTTTGATAGTGGTTCGCTGTGTCGTGAGTTTTCATTAAGCGGAAAAAAGCAGCTTGACCAAGCCTTGCGTAATGACGTCCTAGCCCTATTTTCTCGTTGATGTTTTATTAAGAGTGGATGCTTTATTACGATTTACAGTGTAAATTTTTCTATTCTCTGATTTACACTGTAAATTTCAGCTCATTAAAGATCTTCAGTCATTAGTAAACATCTTTGCCTGATACCTACTTACCTTTGCTCACTTCTCTTTAACCTCTAACTCAGCGAACGGTCCTCACTACATCTCAGATAATTTACACTGTAAATTGTAGGGGAAAACAATGAGAAAAACTGAACCTTGCGCTGTTGATAACGATAGAAAATAGAACTCTAAGCAACTCACTCGTGCTGCTCGTGTTGGTCTCTATAATCGAGCGGGAACTTAACATTGATACCTAGCCTCAATATCTAAAACTGGCACCTAACTCTGATACCTAACTTATGTGACTCTGATTCCTGGTATTAACCACTCAGTAAAGTTCAACCTTTCCTTATCGTCGTAATAAAATCAATAGCGTGGCACATTGTCTTTTTTCATAGCTTGATGACTCAGGAAGGATGACGAGTTCAAGGATAAATGAATAAGTTTTTTTCTTCCTATCATAGTGGTACAGCCAAGTTCTATTGCCACAATGGACCGTTTTGAAAGAACACTCGCAAAAGGGCTTGATATTGAATGGATTGAATTATTGTAAAAAGGGCATGGTTGGTGCTATTGACTTGTTGACAGCTACAGAGCCAGTGATGCTTGTACTCGGCTTTATAGGCGCCTCAGGCGAATGGAATGGCATGAGACGGCAATCTGTGTTCAATTACAGTTAAAGTCCCGATATAACGGCTTTAAGGCATGTTAAACATCACTCAAAGGTCATTGGCTTAAAGATTGAGTGTGAAGGCTTATAAGGAAGAGGGCAAAACTGAATAAGATCATTCTAAAACAACCGTGACACGGAGTTATTCAATTTACACTGTAAATTATTGATAAAAAGCTAAAGAAAACAAATGAGTTATAAAAAATAGAACATCAAAAAATTCTCGACTACACTTTATAAAGATAAAAACCTAGGTGCATAAAGTGATGTCAATAGAGCCACACGTTTTGATTAAGCAGACGGCGATAAAGCTCGCCATGATTCTCTCCTATATTGTTTGTTTTTTTAGTTTAACCACCTTGCTCGGCTATGCGATGGATGCTGAGTTTATCTATCGACCAATAGCCAATGGGGCGGCGACTCACCCTGTCACTGCTATACTTTTTCTGTTATTCAGTTTAGACCTTATTTTTATCTCACCGCAAAAAAAAGTGAGATATGGGTTGGGCATATTGGCGTTACTGATTGCCGGTGTTTATTTGTTTGCCGAGTGGATTGAGTGGCTCATCCCCATAACATTTATTTCTGATATCAGTCCATTTACTCAAGTCGTTGAAGCCGATAGGCTCGCTGGCATGAGTAATGAAATTGGTATCAACACCTTACTCATGTTTAGCTTGTTGTTGGTGAGTTGTTATTTTCGCAAGTGCAATCAATTTTCACTTAGCCAAATCTTTGCTTTTTTGACCTTGTTTTTTCCTTTGTTATCCATCACTGGCTACGCTTATCAGATAGAAAACTTCCACGGTCAAATGTCATTGATCACCACTATTTTGGGCTTTTTTCTTACTGGCGCCAATTTATTAGTTCGTTCCAAAAAGGGGGTATTGAGTTACTTTTACCGTCAAGGGGAAAAAATACAAGAGGCGCGATGGAAAGTTCTACTTAGTTATGCGCTCCCTTTTGTGTTGGGTTATATTGGCTTGCAAACCACCATTGCCACAACGCTTATGAGTGTGTTTGGCTTAATGGTTATGGTGGCGTGTTGGTTAGGGATTACATTTGTGATTTACGATACGGTACTAAGAACGGATCATGATAAACAGAACAACGTGTTAATTGCCCAAATGAATCAGGTCGAACGTTGCGACAGATTAACGAAATTGCTCGATAGACAAGTCTATATGAGCGAGCTACAAAAACGGCTATTGTCACAACACGCGATAGAACGCTCGGTCTGGGTCATGAATATCGATATCGACAATATGAAAAAAATAAACCAGGACAGTGGCTTTGCTTTTGGTGATCGAGTAATTACTGATATGGGCTCCTTGTTGAAAGACAGCTTGCCCACCCATTGTTTTTTGGTGCGTTTTGACGGTGATAGTTATTTGGTTGTGACTCGGCAAGCAAACTTAGATTCGATTTGGTCTTTAGCTGAAAAGTTGCGACATCACCTTAATGAGCAGTTATACAGAAAGTATCAGCAAACCATGACAGTATCGATTGGTATTGCTTATCAAGATGACTATGAACAAGTGGATTTCGCCATCTCTAAAGCAGAGATGGCAACAGTAGAGGCGAAAAAGAAAGGCAAAAATCAGGTTTACTTCAGTTCAGATAAAATTTATGAATTTAACCAGTACTAAGGATTAAGCCGGTGTTTTTACTTTACCTTGTTTGAGAGAATTAAGTACGTCTTGTTTTGGACCGTCAGCGATAATTGCCCCCTTTTCCATCACAATAATACGATCGACAATATCAAGCATCGCGGTTTTGTGGGTGATTAATATCAGCGTTTCATCACTGCGCAATTGTTTTAGTTGATGCTTAATTTGCATTTCCGAGCGGTTATCCATAGCACTGGTTGGCTCATCGAGTAATAAAATCGGTGGGCGACCTAAAAAAGCGCGTGCAATACAAATTGCTTGTCGCTGGCCACCGGACAACTGATGCCCCCCTTCGCCGATTTGACGCTCTAAACCTGCTGGATCGGCTTGAGTAAAAGCCGTGACACCAGAGCGGTGAGCGGCATCAAGGACATCGCGATCATCGCTGAGCGGGCGCCCTAGTGTAATGTTGTCTCGAACGCTGCCGAAAAACAGCTGGCTGTCTTGGGTGACACAGCCAATATTGCGCCTTACATCGACATGGTGAAGCTGTGAAATGTCGGTGTCATCAATCCGAACATGCCCTTCCGTTGGTTGGTATAAGCCCATGATCAAACGCTCTAGCGTGGTTTTTCCTGAACCAATACGACCAATGATCGCCACTTTTTCACCTGGCTGGATAGTCAGGCTGACATCTCTTATCGCTGACGTGCTGGTATCTGGGTAGCGGAAAGAGACGCGGTCGAGCTCAATTTTGCCTTGAATCATAGGACGGTGAATGTAGCGTTTATCCACTTCTTGTTCTTCTGGTAGGGCCATTACTTGCTCGATGATCTCCATTGAGGATTTCGCTTGATTGTAGCGGGTAGAGAGCATCGACAGTTGTACCAACGGGCTAATCGCACGAGAGCTAAGCATAGTGATGGCGATTAGAGCACCCATTGAGAGGTCGCCTTCCGCAATCAGGTAAACGCCAAAAATGATGAGTCCGACACTAGAGAGCTGTTGTACAAAACCGGCGGAGTTTTGGATTGAATCAGTAATGCGGCGGCTTTTGATACTCCAATTCGACATATGTGCTACGGCTTCTTCCCAGCGATATTGAAACTGACTTTGGGCACTGAATAACTTGACGGTTTCTAGGCTGATAAGGCTTTCAATTAAGTTGGCGTATTTTTGTGCCGCGAGGCGAGAGCCTTCTTCAATTGAGCGTCTTAGCGGCGCTTGAATGGCAAAAGAGTGGATCATTAAAATGATCACGCCAATGATGGGGATCAACACAATTGGCCCGCCGAGATACCAAATCACCAGTAAAAACAGCAGGGCAAATGGCAAGTCGATCAAGGTGGTAATGGTGGCCGAAGTAAAAAACTCTCTGATCGATTCAAACTCTTGAACATGACGAGCAAAAGCGCCGACGGAGGCTGGCTTGGCTTCCATCCGCACCCCCATCACTTTGCTAAACAGACGGCTAGAAATAAGGATATCTGATTTTTTTCCCGCAACATCAATAAAATAACTTCTCAGTAATTTTAAAATTAAATCGAAGATAAAAATAACAGCAACGCCACTCGACAAAACCCAAAGTGTGTCGTAGGCCAAATTGGGCACCACTTTATCGTAGATTAGGCGAGTAAAAAGTGGCGCGGCAAGGGCAAAGAGATTAATAAAAATAGAAGCAATAAACACCTCGCGGTAGATGGATTTTGATTGCCATAAGGTTGACCAAAACCAATGCCCCTGATTGGAACGATTGAGATTTGGCGTGCGGTTATCATAGCGAAACTGGCGTTTGACCAAAAAGTAGTGGCCGGTGTAACGCGCGGCGATGTCATCATAATCGATAGAGATAGGCACCATGCCGCTCTCTAGTGTAGTCACTTCTAGAGTGCCGTTCTCTTCGTCTATCTGATTGAGTACGCAAGACTCGCCGTTCTCGAGAAGCAAGATCACCGGTAGTGTCATTGGCGAAATGTCGCTGAGCGGCGCTTGGTTTTCCTTGGCTATTAGCCCCGCTCTTTCTGCTGCTCTTGGCAACAGAAAGGGCGTGAGTTTGCCTTCCGACATCGGCAAGCCCTCAATCAGGGCATCTGGCGAGTTGGCAAGGTTGTAATAACGACTGATATAAATTAACGAATTTAGTAGAGAGTCTTTAATTTTCACTCACTAGCTCCTTACTGCTCAAAAATGAAGCCTTGAAAGACTCTGACAAAGTGGTCAGAAAGAAAGTCAAGTTGCTGTTGGGTTTCTACTCGAGAGGCAATGGTGGTAATACCTAAGTTTTGCGCGGTTCTCGAAATGGATGTCAGAGTGAATTTTTGTTTTTCATCGTCGAGATTATGAGTAAATAAATAATCGAGTTTGACATAATTGGGTCTAAACTCATTCAAGTAATCCAATGATTGAAAATGACGACCGTAATTATCTACCCCAAAACTTGCCCCGCCTTGACGAATCGCATTACAGAAAAGGGCGCAATAATTAGGATGATGAATAAAGCTTTCTTCGCCGATTTCAAAATGTAGAAAACCGGCAATCTTGGGATGGTTGGCTAACACTTGAGAAACAAAACGGATAAAGCTTGGCTCAATTAAGCTACTCCGGGCAATGTTGATGGCAGTTGGCGTTGGGGTGGGTTCTTGTTCTAATTTTTCCACTACACTGCTAATGACGTGTTGGTCAAACATGGCAGTGGCTTCAAGTTGTTCTAGAGCAAATAAGTATTGCGTTGCGCGATACACTTGTTCGTCTTTTTGGATTAAAGAGAAGGCTTCGCGATGAAACAATTGGCCGTTAGAAAAACAGGCATTTTGAAAGCGAAATTGTACCCACTTTTCGTGGATCGCTTCTTCAACCAAGGTTTTCCACTGCTGTTTACCCATTAAGCCTGCCACGGTATCTGAGCTGACAAAGCCAAATTTGTCTTCGGGTGCGGCTTTTGCTTTCGACAAGGCGTTGTCAATCATAGACAACACATCGCCACGGCTTTTTGGCGAGCTGTTATAAGCAACCCCCAAGGCGATCGCCATATCGGCAGAGCCTGTTGGGTCGGTGCCAAGCATTTCAACATCGTGGACGATATTTCCGGCAATGGTCTGTAATTCGTCAGCGTCTACATTGGGGAAAATAAAGCCAAATTCATCACTGGAGATACGCGCTATCATCACCTGTTGGCTAACCACGGCAGCCGAGTTGGTCAACTGAGTCGCCAAACTGCGCACGGCTTGGTCTGCACTTTGGTAATCTCTGTCGTCATAGGCTTCGCTGATGTACTCGGCATGTAATACACCAATACCGCCATGGCCATCTTCTTTGAGCCATTGCTCAAGTTGGGTGAGAAAGTATGAGCGGTTACCGAGGTTGGATACCGGGTCGATATAGGCTTGTTGGCGCAAGTTTTGTGCTTCTTTGGCTTGTTCTTTGAATGAAGCCTCAATCTGTGCAGACATATAGTTTATGCCATCAACCACCGCAATTAAGTCCGTGGTTGACGGCGCCTTGAGAGGTTGGCCAAATTGGTTGTTGGCAATGTCGCGCATCTTGGCGGTAATGGCTTTAAGAGGTTTTAAAGCGCGATGTAGGATGGCGGAGATACAGAGCATACCAAACAAAAAGGTGAGACCAATGGCGCTGATCAATTTGATAAAGGCATCCCATAATTGCTCATAAATGGCTGCCGTTTGGCTGATGATGGTGACCTCTGCAAATTGTATCCAACCACTGGTTAATATGCGGGTATCTTCAACGGGGTGGAAAAGATCTAAATTGGTAAACCAATCAGGCACGTTGGCGGAGCGCTGAGGGTACTTTCGCTCAATGACCTGATCGCTGTCTAAAAAAGACAATTTGACCACCGAATAGCTACTGCCATCAAACAGGGCATTGAGGACCGATTCTGTTGCCACCGTATCTTTGTCTTGCAGATAAGGGGTCAGTGCTAGGCCCACCGTATTGATGGTGTTATTGATTTCAGAACGTTGTTGTTCGAGCAGGTTGTCTCTTGTTGTGTTGAACTCAATAACTAGCACTGCAGCCATCAAAAAGATGAATACCGTTATCATGCCAACTACAAGTTGTCTATACAGTGTCATAGTGATTACTCATCATAGTTAATAATAGGTTTGTTAAATTCCATTTTTTTTGCCCGTGAACGCAAATCGTTCCACAAACTTAAACGGGAGGATTTACCCGCCACTTTGCCGTTGCTGGATGAGGATTTAATCAACCAAAGGTTTTTACCGTTAAAACTGTAAATCGGTAACAGATCCGCGCGGGAAGAGGCCGGTTTGATACTTTTATCGAGGTTATCAAGAATGTAAGGAACAGAGCTCGGGGTAGGGTAGTAGGCGAGCACCATGTGAAATTGATTGAGTCTTAGCGCTTTAACATAGATTAATCGCAACTGACTATCAGGGACGCCCATCTCGAGTAAGGAGAAATATTTGGCGATAGTAAAATCTTCACAATCTCCTGCATTGGCGCCTAAAAATTCCAAAGGAGTGGCCCAGTAATCTTTTTTCCCCCACAAGTAAATATCATCGACAAAGTATAAGCTATTGAAAAAATCGTTGACCGCGTTGAGCTTATTCATGGTCGAGTCGTGTCGCTTTTTTTCGACCAGTGTGCGCCAAGCTTGTACTCGTTGCCCGGCGCGCGGCCCATAGGTCTGTGAGACGGATTGCACCCACAACTGGTCGTTGGTCGAGTTGGCAAGACCTATCACACTGGCGCAAAACAAAGCGCTTGATGCCAGAAAAGCGGTTAATTTTTTCATATCAAAGCGTGTTACTCATCGTGTGTCCTATTCTCTTAATGCGTTGCTCTTGGCATTTAAAATGGGCTTGGTTAAGTATTCGAGCACGGTGCGCTTTCCGGTAAGAATGTCGACTGAGGCGGTCATGCCCGGAATGATCGGCAGCTCTTGATCGTGACCAAAGCCAGATTTGTCGGTGCGAATTCTAACGATGTAAAAACTGTTGCCATCTTCGTCTTGGCTAGTATCAGCACTAATGTGTTCTAATTCGCCTTGGAGCCCGCCAAATTGAGTAAAGTCGTAGGCGGTGAATTTGACGATCGCCTTGAGGTTGGGGTGCAAAAAGGCAATGTCTTTTGGAGAAATGCGAGCTTCGACCAACAAAGAGTCTTCTGTTGGCACAATTTCAACGATGTCTTTACCCGGTTGAATCACGCCGCCTATGGTATTGATATTGAGTTTACTGATGGTGCCGGTGACCGGAGAGGTGATGACCGTGCGGTTCACGCGGTCTTGTAAGCCTACCGTTGATTCGGTGAGCGAAGACAATTCATCCTGCGCTTGGTTGAGCTTTTGTTGCTGTTCAGTACGAAATTTCAAGGCGGCGTCTATTCTGGCTAACGCCGCTTCTCTTACCGCCGCTTCGAGTAAAGGCACATTGAGTTGACTTGAGGTCAGCTCTTTTCGGCTTTCATTGAGTTGGCGTTGCAGTTTTAATAACTCGATTTCGGGGACCACACCTTCATCTGCCAAAGGTTTCGTCAGGTTGTACTCTTTTTGCGTGATGTCATAGGTCGACTGTAAATTGCGGATTCGGGCTTTGACTTCGATTAAATCTTGTTGCTTTTGAGTTATTTGTTGGCGCAATACCGAAAGTTGGTTAGTGAGGTTTGACAAGTCTTGCAGGTATTCTGCTTGCCTTCTCGCCACTAAACCTGGGTAAGCTTGTTGAAAATCGTCGTCAAACTTTAACGTGTCTTGATTGATCTTGATGCTGTTGATTATATCGGTCGGTTCGACATCGTTATTGATCACCACACTGTCCACTGCGGCTTTAAACTGTTGAGTACTCGCCCTTAAGTTTGTGACTTGTTGTTCTTTTTCTCTAAAGTTTGATTGAAATAAGGTGTCGTCAATTAAAAGGAGCTGTTGTCCTTTTTTCACTTGTTGGCCTTCTTTGACCAGAATGGATTTAACCAGCCCGCCTTCGAGACTTTGTACAATTTGAATTTGTGAAGAGGGGACGACTTTGCCTTGACCCACCGTCACTTTGTCGATCTGTGCCCACGAAGCCCACAAGACGGCTAAAACAAAGAATACCACCAGTACCCAAAGTAATACTTTGGCATTAGAGGGGGTGTTGAGAAGCAACGCCGCGGTTTGATCGTCGACAAAATCCAGCTCAGCACCTTTCGCTGGCTTCGTTTTATTTCGCATAGAAGGTACCTAGTCGTATAACATGATTTACTTTCATTAATTAACCCAATCTTTTAACTTAATATCGCTGTTTTTTCAATCAGATGACAATGATTTGTCCAAAGTCTTGAGAGCGCTATCGACTCTGATGCGTTTCTACAATCAATCTCACTTGTGTTTATATTAAGACAAGCGCAAAATCGAACAAAAAGCAAAAGGAACCCGTATGTCGATATCAGATATTAGACGTGAGTACACAAAAGGTGGCTTGAGAAGAAAGGATTTAGCCGACGATCCTATTGAACAGTTCAACCATTGGCTCAAGCAAGCGATTGAGGCAAACTTGAGCGATCCCACAGCAATGACAGTGGCGACGGTCGATGAAACCGGTCAGCCTTTTCAACGTATTGTACTGCTTAAAAATGTCGATCAGCAAGGCTTTGTTTTTTATACTAACCTTGGCAGTCGTAAGGCTTCTCACTTGGCGAATAACGCCAAAATAAGCCTGCATTTTCCGTGGCATGGCATTGACCGACAAGTGCATGTCACCGGCCAAGTCGAAAAACTCAGTGCGGCTGAAAATATGAAGTACTTTTTATCGCGGCCAAAAGAAAGCCAGTTAGCGGCGATCGCCAGCAAACAAAGCCAACGCTTGTCAGCAAGAGGGGTGTTAGAGGGTAAGTTTTTGGAATTGAAGAAAAAATTTGCCGATGGGGATATCCCAATGCCGTCGTTTTGGGGCGGCTTTCGCGTCCACGTTGACAGTATTGAATTTTGGCAAGGTGGCGAACACAGGTTACACGATCGATTTCTTTATCAACGTGATGGGCAAGCGTGGATCCTTGATCGCCTGGCACCATAATTTTATAAAGCATTGAAATGAAAATAGTAATTGATTTTACTCTCTCCGTAAGTTAGTCACTCATGATCATAGTTCCGGAACTATGATCATGATAAATAGAAGTCGGTGGGTAAGGGATACCCACACAGAACGATGGGCGTCAGAGGATCGCTGTCCTTGTTTATCGTGAACCAATGAATATTAAGGGATGAAAGTGTCAAATCGTGCTGTTGAACCGAGTCAATATCATTTAAAACCTGCTGAGCTTGTGACCTTGCCTGCGACGATGGCGAGTCATCAACACGAGCATCCTCAAGTGGTGATTGGGCTCCAAGGCCAAGCCGAGTTCGATATTTTAGGCTGTGGCAGCGTTTTAAACCCTGGGCAAGGCTGCATTGTCAGTTCTTTCCATGATCATGCTTTTGGCGGTTTTCAATCTTCACCGGATATTTTGGTATTAAATCTACCGAGCCCGAGCACGGCTGATCCGGTGTTTTTAGATATGATCAATGACATGGCAACCTCTCATTTGTATTTTCAGCTCGATCAACGTTTAAAAAAGATCATCGAAATGCTGGTGTTTGAAATGAATCAATATCCAGATGATGTGTTACTTAGCCGTGCGTGCCACGATACTTTAGTCGCGTTAATGCAAACTCACATTACCGGCTTATCGATTAAAGACAGGCGCTCGCGATTAAATATCGATCTGTTGGATCAATACATCGAAACGCATATCGCTCGTCGCATTAGTGTCGCTCAACTGGCCGGATGCGTATTTCTGGGGGAAAGTCAGTTTTATCGCCTATTTAAAGAAAAGACGTCTCTTACGCCTCATCAATACGTTTTAATCAAACGGGTTGAACACGCGTGTGAGTTGATCAAACAAGGTCATTTACCACTTGGCCAGGTGGCTGGCATGACGGGATTTTCTAGCCAAAGTACCTTTACACATACCTTCACGCGTTTACAGGGGCTCTCGCCTTCAGCGTTTAAAAAGCGCTACGGTTAAGTATTATTTATCCTACTGTTATTGGCTTGTGTTGATCGTGTTAACAATCGGAGTATTTGACAAAAAAACAGCAGTATTTCGCAAGTAAAAAGCGGCGTCTCAACCTACACTGGTGACTATAAACCTAGTGCGCAATAGTACTAGGTGGCTATAACCTGGGAACGAAAGTTGATTTCGGTAATGTTAAATGGAGGACGCCCTGTGTTGATTGCTAATGAGGTCTTTAAACCTGAGTTTTTTGCTCAATCCGAACAGGCGATATGGTCGTGTATTTCCCCTTTATATCAGGTGGATGAATCGATCTGGATAGCGCAATTGTTGCCTTTTGCCAAGGCAAGTGACAACGAAAAAGCCGCGATCGCCGAGCAAACCTCGCATCTGATCCGCTCGGTAAGGGCCGATAAAAAAGCGATGCAAATGGTCGATGCTTTGTTACTTGAATACAGCCTTGACACGCAAGAAGGGATTTTGCTGATGTGCTTAGCCGAAGCACTGATGCGTATTCCCGATAAGGCCACCGTCGATGCCTTGATCAAAGATAAATTGACGGTAGCGGATTGGAAGTCGCACCTAAAGCATTCAGACTCCGTGTTTGTCAATGCCTCGACGTGGGGATTGATGCTCACCGGCAAAGTGATCGGTATTGACAGCCAAAAGGTCAACAGTCCGACCCAGGCGTTGAATCGATTGGCGAATAAACTGTCAGAGCCTGTGATACGACAAGCCATGTATCAAGCGATGAAGTTGATGGGCCATCAGTTTGTTCTTGGCCGTACGATTCAAGAAGCGCAAAAAAATGGCCGTACCTACCACAACAAAGGTTATACCTACTCTTACGATATGCTTGGTGAAGCAGCATTAACACGCGATGATGCCAAGCGCTATTTTGACGATTATTTACACGCAATTAAAGCGGTAGGCCATGCCGCATCCGAACAGCGTGATATCCAAGCCCCTTCGGTGTCGATCAAGCTCTCTGCTCTACACCCTCGTTATGAAGTCCCTAATCAGGAGCGAGTACTCACTGAGCTTTATCACTCTGTACTGGCTTTACTGGAAACGGCCAGAGAGCACGAGGTGGCCATCACCATTGATGCCGAAGAGGCCGATCGGCTTGAACTGTCTTTAAAACTGTTTGCCAAGCTTTATCGCCATCCCAGTGTTCAAGGATGGGGGAAATTTGGCTTAGTGGTACAAGCGTATTCAAAACGTGCGTTAGCGGTGTTGGCTTGGTTGACCAAACTGTCTATCGAGCAAGGAGACCTCATTCCGGTTCGCTTGGTGAAAGGGGCCTATTGGGACAGTGAAATCAAATGGTCGCAACAAGGGGGCTGCCAAAACTATCCGGTGTATACGCGCAAAGAGTCTACCGATGTGGCGTATTTGGCCTGTGCCCGTTTTTTGCTCAGCGAGGTCGTGCGAGGTCGCTTATTTCCACAATTTGCCAGTCATAATGCCCACACGGTATCGGCGATTTCGGTGATGGCAGAGCATCGCGATTATGAGTTTCAGCGTCTGCACGGAATGGGAGAAGCGTTACACGAGCACGCCAAACAGCAACACCAGCAAAGCGTGAGGATTTATGCCCCAGTTGGCAGCCATGAAGATTTGCTTCCGTATCTGGTTCGTCGCTTGTTGGAGAATGGCGCGAACAGTTCTTTTGTGCACCGATTAGTCGATGCCAACTGCCCAGTAAGTCAACTCACGGAGCACCCCGTTGATGAGTTGACTCGCCATCCAACCTACCACAACCCGCAGATCCGCTTGCCATTAGAAATTTTTCCAGACAGAAAAAATTCTTGCGGTGTCAATATTAATATTGATAGTGAGTGTTTACCTTTTGAACAAGAAGTCAAGGTGTATTTAGAAAAACAATGGCATGCTGGACCAGTGCTTAATGGCCAAACGGCTTACGAAAGCATGATCAAGGAACAGGCGAGAGAGCAGGAGATTTACTCACCATACGACAAAACAAAAAAAGTCGGTACGGTTATAGAAGCCACCCTTGATCATGTTTCTGAAGCGATTGAATACGGGCAAGCGGCTTTTTCGGGCTGGAATTCACAACCGGTCAGTGTGCGGGCGAACTTGCTGCGAATTTTTGCTGACAAATTAGAAGAAAACAAAGCGCAACTGGTGGCGATATGCCATCAAGAAGCGGGAAAAACCATCCACGATGGAATCGATGAAGTGCGTGAGGCGGTCGATTTCTGCCGCTATTACGCTCAGCAAGCGGAAAGTGTCGCGCCACAAACCGTGACTGGGTTTGATGGACAGCAGTATGATGCAACACGTGACGGACGTGGGGTTTTTGTTTGCATAAGCCCGTGGAACTTCCCATTGGCCATTTTCCTCGGCCAAATCACCGCTGCATTAGCCGTGGGCAATACGGTGATCGCTAAGCCTGCAGAGCAAACCAGTTTAATCGCCGCTCGCGCTGTGGCACTCATGATTGAAGCGGGCTTTCCGGATGGAGTGATTCAACTTTTGCCAGGACGTGGGGCCGAATTAGGTCCGGCGTTGACGTCTCACCCTGCGATTGCCGGTGTGGCGTTTACCGGCTCGACCCCAACCGCTCAGCGCATTAATACTGCATTGGCAGAACGCAATAGCCACCCGGTCCCTTTTATTGCAGAAACGGGTGGTCAGAATGCGATGATCGTCGACAGTACGGCACTTCCAGAGCAAGTGGTACACGATGTTATGCGCTCTGCATTTGCCTCGGCAGGACAGCGCTGCTCAGCATTGAGAGTGTTGTTCTTACAAGAAGAAATTGCCGATCGCATCATTGAGTTAATTACCGGGGCGATGAAAGAGTTACAAGTGGGGTTGCCGTATTTACATGCCACTGATGTCGGTCCTGTCATCGATGAAGCGGCGAAAAATAAATTGCTCAATCACATTGAAAATATGACCCATAGTCAAACCCTACTTGCGCAAACCTCATTGCCATCAGAATGCGAGGCGGGCTTTTTTATCCCGCCATCGGCATTTGAGATCGAGGATATCTCAGTGTTAACCGAAGAGCACTTTGGCCCTATCTTACACATTGTTCGTTATCGTTCAGATCAGTTAGCCGAAGTGGTCAAGAAAATCAATGATACTCAGTTTGGATTGACTTTTGGCATCCATAGTCGCAATGAAACCACCTATCGTTGGATTGAAAAGCACGCACGGGTAGGAAACTGCTATATCAACCGCGATCAAGTGGGCGCCGTGGTTGGTGTTCAGCCATTTGGTGGCCAGGGACTTTCTGGTACCGGCCCCAAAGCGGGCGGGCCACATTATTTGTATCGATTTAGCCAAACGCGTTTGGTGCCCGCAGCACAAGGAGAGCAGTCATGAGCCATCAAATTACCTATTTTAGCGATGCCAATAACGCATGGCAGCAGTGGAATCAAAGTGATGTTGAGGTCAAGCGTCAGTATTTACTTTCGTTTGAGCGGTTTTTATTTACCCGTCATCCGGAGCTTGCGAAAGCGATGCGTTATCAATTAAAGCACAGTCTGACTTGGGTCAATAAGGTACACGTTATGCCAGGCCCGACAGGCGAAACCAATGAACTTTACAGCTCTGGTCGCGGTGTGTGTGTCATCGCTGTGTCAAAGCAAGCGGATACCCCCTCGGCATTACAGGCGATTTTTGCTATAGTGACCAGTTCCCTTTTAGCGGGAAATACAGTCATTTTTTGTTCAGATAATGAAGCGTTTAACGCCATTATCAGCGAAGCACTGAATGAACTGAATAATCTGACCCCCAATGTTGTCCAGTTAACATCCTATGACGCATTGCAACCTTTGTTCACGATGGACATTCGAGGTTTTGCTTACATAGGAACGCCAGATGTCGAGCAAGCGCTTAACTTATCATTGGCGCAGCGCGATGGCGCAATCATCAGCATGGTGTCAGAAACGGATTTTGTTGCGTTAGCGACCGCGCAAGATCCCAACCTTGTGTTGCGTTTTATCACCGAACGCACACGTACAATAAATATTACGGCCGTCGGGGGCAATGCGACGTTACTCGCGCTTGGTAACGAAGCGCATTAACCCGAATATTCTAGCCCTTTGCTGTGTGGCAAAGGGTCATGGAAGGCTTATTTCAAGTGAGGATATCACATGATCGAAAATAGTCTCGCGATAACGAGCACGTTTCTTGCCTATCTTATTTTGATGTTGGCAATTGGCGTTATTGCGTACAAACGAACGTCAAATTCTTCAGATTACTTCCTAGGAGGGAGAACCTTAGGCCCATGGCCTGCGGCGCTTTCTGCCGGGGCGTCTGACATGAGCGGTTGGCTACTGCTCGGATTACCCGGTTTTGCTTATGCATCGGGAATTGAAGCCGTTTGGTTAGCGGGTGGTTTGTTAATGGGTACTTGGCTCAACTGGCTTATTTGTGCCAAACGATTGAGAACCTTTAGTATCCAAACTGATGCACTCACCCTACCGGAGTACTTATCGCGGCGCTTTAACGATAAATCAAAATTGATCCAAGTGATTTCATCGTTATTCATTTTGCTGTTTTTCCTTTTTTACACCAGTTCAGGCTTAGTGGCTGGCGGTAAACTCTTTGAAACGGTCTTTGGTTTGGATTACACCACCGCGGTTATCATTGGCACAGTTTGTGTGGTTTCTTACACCTTGTTTGGTGGCTTCTTAGCTGTGGCATGGACCGATTTAGTGCAAGGTCTACTGATGGCTGCCGCCTTGGTATTTGTGCCTGTGGTCATGATGGAAAGCGGTACCACTGAGCTCGTTAACAACCTAGAAGCGATTAACCCACATTTATTGTCAGTGTGGAATGATGTGCAGGGTGAGCCTTTAAGCGCGATTGCGATCGTGTCGTTAATGGCGTGGGGCTTGGGCTACTTTGGTCAACCTCATATTCTGGCGCGTTTTCAAGCCACACGTTCTAATAAAGATTTGACCACCGCAAGACGCATCGCGGTGGTTTGGACCATTCTTTCTATGATTGGTGCTCTGGCGATTGGTCTGGTAGGTCTGGTGTACGTGACAGGACACCCTGGCACGCAATTGGAAGATGGCGAAAAAATCTTTATGTTGCTCGTCAATGCTGCATTTAACCCAGTGGTTGCCGGTATTTTACTCGCGGCTATCCTCGCGGCAATCATGAGTACTGCCGACTCTCAGTTGTTGGTTTCTTCTTCCGCTCTTGCCGAAGATTTTTACAAACAAGTGATCAAAAAAGACGCGAGCTCAGAAGACATCGTGAAAGTGGGCCGTGTTGGGGTGCTGGGCATTTCTCTATTGGCTCTCATCCTCGCACTGAACCCGGATAGTTCGGTACTTGGGCTTGTTTCTTACGCTTGGGCCGGTTTTGGTGCCGCGTTTGGTCCGGCTATTTTGTTGAGCTTGTTCTGGTCTAGAATGAATCGCAATGGTGCCTTGACCGGTATTATTGTCGGTGGCGTCACGATAGTCGTATGGAAACAGCTCTCTGGCGGTTGGTTTGATTTGTATGAAATCTTACCAGGATTCGTGTTCTCATCGATTGCTATCATCGTGGTCAGTTTGTTCACCGCGAAACCAGAAAGCCATGTTGAGACGCAATTTCAAGAGTTTGAAAAGAAATTGGTCGATCTTGACTAAGCGTTTTACAACCCCGTTGCCGGTTGTGAAGTGAATCAATGCCCAGGGTGCTTACCTTGGGCATTTTTGTTCGCTAAGAGTAAAGTTTTGTAAGTTTGCAAACTAATATTAAATAGTGTTAAGTCAGTCTCATTTTTTGCTCTAAAATTGGATTATTTTTCTATATTAGCTCGAAAAATGTTCAACCTTAAGCTAAGAGGAAATTATGCCCGATATGTACTGCCCTGTGTGCGACAAGAAAACCGCCCACAAAGTGATCATGATACGTTGCCACACGGTTGAAGAAACGTCCTTGGTGCAAAAGATATGGTCGATGACATCAAACATGGCTAAGTGTATTTCTGGGCAGCATTACTATCAGCTAGAGCCTCAGTGTTTTTGTCGAGTATGCAATCACGCTAAAAGCATTGGCGAGTCCCATCAGGCTCCGAGCACCCCTGCCGCGACAGGGTTAAATTTTAAGCAGCTGCAACCGTAATCGCGGAGATGGGTATCTGATAACCCTCCCTATTTTGCATCAGTAAGCAAGCTTGCTTCAACATTCAGCCGTTCCGCTCTTTAGCGATTTTGCACCGGTACGCCGTCAAAAAAGCCTGTGACGGGCACAGGCTTAATAGGTTATTTTTGGGCAATGGCTTGTTGGGGTGAATCTTGTATTAGAACGACATGATCCATTTTGAAATAACCCCGATTAGGCCGCCAAACACACCGCCCCAGACGACTAACCAGCCCAAGTGCTGCTTGATTAAGTCTTGAACCATCTGTTTTACCATTTGTGGTGTCAGCTCCGCCAGACGTTGATCAATAAGGGTTTCAATCTTTTGTAAGGCTTTTTCAGACAGCAAAGGCTGTTGCAATTGTGTTTGAATCGCTGCTTGCACTTGGGGTTGCTGGCTCAGTTCAACAACGGCGCCCTGCATTTTCTTTATGAATGGGTCTTTCAGTGGCAATAGTGCTTCTTTACCTCCAAGCATCCCTAACATACCGCCAAACGATGAGGCTTCAATGACATCGACTAAGTCGTGAAATGTCGGCTCAAAATCGATTTCTTCCAGAATGGGTTCAAAGTCGATAAGCTCGCCACCTTGTGTTTGGCTGATGGCTTTTTCTAACTGTTCTTGGTTAAAAAACTGCTCCATCAACAGAGCTTTAATCGCGGCTTTAAACTCTTTAAAACGCGTTAAAATAACACCTGAACCATACAAACCTGGCACTTTTTCAAATAACATGTGTATGGCAAGCCAGTTGGTGACCGCGCCAGAAAAAGCAAATAAACCCGCATAGGTTAAATAGGGCTGATGCGCAAAATAGCCCACTGCCAAGACGGTCATGGCGATGACATTGGTGACGATGCTTTTGTTCATTAGACCTCTTTATTCCTTTTGTTGTATCAATAGCGGGTATTATCTACGTCAGGCACGCTGAATCAAGCCAGAAAATGCCTTATTGTTTTGTCGTTTTGTTATTCATCAGTGCTTTGGCCGAGAAAACCGCCCGTTTGATGTCGCCACAGGTGCGCGTATATCCCTTCTTGTGCTAGCAATTGTGCGTGGGTACCTTGTTCAACAATTTGGCCTTTATCGAGTACGATTAACTTGTCCATCGCGGCAATGGTCGATAGTCGATGAGCAATGGCGATCACCGTTTTGCCATCCATCAATTGATTGAGACTCTCCTGTATTGCCGCTTCGACCTCAGAGTCAAGAGCGGAGGTCGCTTCATCTAAGACTAGGATCGGCGCGTTTTTCAGCAACACTCGGGCAATGGCAATACGCTGCCTTTGTCCACCAGACAGTTTGACGCCTCGTTCACCAACTTGGGCATCAAAGCCACGCTGGCCAAAGGGATCGGTTAAATCCTCGATAAACTCATTGGCGTGAGCCTTTATCGTGGCTTCTATCAGCTCTTCTTCGCTTGCTTCTGGTCGGCCATAGAGAATATTGTCGCGGATTGAGCGGTGCAGGAGCGACGTATCTTGTGTCACCATACCGATATGGGCGCGCAATGAATCTTGAGAAACGGTGCGGATTGATTGGCCATCGATGGTGATATCTCCTTGCGAGATCTCATGAAAGCGCAACAAGAGATTGACCAACGTTGATTTTCCGGCTCCAGAGCGTCCGACAACCCCGACTTTTTCTCCTGGCTTGATCGATAAATTGAGGTTTTGAATCACGGGCTTGTCTTCGCCGTAATCAAAGTTGATATTCTTAAATTCGATCGCACCGGTTTTCACCTCAAGTTGGGGGGCATCGTGCTTATCTTCAATATCCACTGGTTTAGACAAGGTGCGCATGCCGTCCATTACCGTGCCGATATTTTCAAATAACATGCTCACTTCCCACATGATCCAGCGAGACATACCATTGATTCTCAGAGCCAAACTGACCGCAATCGCAATGGCGCCGACCGAAATCGCCTCATTCATCCACAAGTAAATAGACAACGCAGAGACCAAGAAAACCAGCAAGTAATTACTGATTTGCACTATGGTATCGAACCCAGTGACCAAGCGCATTTGTGCGTGGACTGTCTCGAGAAAGCCTTGCATCCCTTGTTTGGCGTACTCGGTTTCTCGTTGGTTATGAGAAAAGAGTTTAACGGTTTGAATATTGGTATAGCTATCGACGATACGCCCCGTCATGGTCGATCGGGCATCGGCCTGCTTAGAAGAGACGCGTTTTAGTTTTGGTACAAAGTAGAGTTGCACACCTACGTAAGTCACTAACCACAGCAACATAGGCAACATTAAGCGCCAGTCGGCACTGGCCAATATCACTAACATACTGGTGAAATAAACCAAGACATAAACAAACACGTCTAAGGTTTTCATCACCGCCTCTCTCACGGCTAAAGAGGTTTGCATGACTTTGGTGGCGACGCGTCCAGCAAAATCGTTTTGATAAAAACTGACGCTTTGTTTGAGCAAATACCGGTGTGCCAGCCAGCGGATCGACATGGGGTAATTACCGAGAAGCGTTTGGTGGATCAGCATTGAATAAAAAAAGATCACAATCGGCATCACAACGACCAGCAGCAGAGAAAAGCCAATCAAATAGCGTTGATTGTCCTGCCAAAAGGTCGCCGGATTACTGGTACTCAGCCAGTCGACTAAGTTGCCCATCGCGCCAAAAAGACTGACCTCGATAATGGCGATAAAGGTCGCCATAAGTGTCATGATGACGAGAGGCTTTTCAAAACCGCGTGTGTAATGGCGACAAAATGCAAACAACCCAGTGGGTGGGCTATCGTCTTGTCGTTCGGGAAAAGGAGAGGTCAGTTTTTCAAATCGCTTGAGCATTGATGATCCTAGAACGTTGGGTGGAAAGCTAAAGGAACCTTTGATAGTAGCGAAAAAGCGTTACAAAGTAATCACATGATTGTTGTTTAACCAACACTTGTAAAATGCACTAATAAGGTTGACGGCTGGTGTTAAAGAGACAAAATCAGTGGGATGGGGAGCGATGAACGAGGGAAGCGCGCGTGAGAGTCAGCATGAGAGCCAAAGCAAAGGCAAAAGACGTGTTTGCCTTCGAGGGGGTATGGGCAATACGTCCAGAGACATATTGCCCAATTGACTATGATAGCCTTGAGCGAATCAGGGTTTAAAAGGCATAAGAAATACTGACTGTGCTGTAGATTTCATCGTGGTTATCGTCGTCAGAAACATCGGTATTGTAAATATACTGAGTATCGAGAATCAAAGAAACATCATCGACCAGCTTGTTGGTCAAATTGGCCCCTAGGGTGTATTCGGTATTGGATTGGCCATAATCGACATCGGCACTGCCCCCAACAGAAAGCGATTTGGAAATTTCTTTACTGCCCAAAATGAAGGCATTGAGGATCAAATCGTTTTCTTCTTGATTTGGGTAATCATCATCGTCTGCTTGGCGCTTGGAATATCGATAACCAGGACCACCACCAACGGTTAATGTCGCTGTTTCAGAGTCCACCAAGTCGTTTTGAATACCCATAGTGATGTCGTAAACGTGGCGATAAGTACCGTATTGAGAATGCTTATATTGGTTGGAAAGGTAGGTCGCATACTCTTCGTAAAAGGTGTAAGAGACTTTGTAATCAAGCGTGTATTTATTGACACCGTCGTCGTCATCACTGGAATTGGTGTAATAAGAACTGGCCGATAAGGCGTGAGTGATCTTGTTTTTTTGGTACTGTAGAGCGCCGCTACTGTTGAGAGACGAAGAAGTATCATCGGATTTTGAGTAAATAAAACCCAGTTTGGCGCTTCCTGTCAAACCGTCGTCTTTGTCTTTTTCTGGTGTGTCTGCCAGTGCGTTTGTCGAGATTAACAACCCACCAAGGAGGGAAGTAATTACAGCTAGTTTCATAGTGACCTCACAGTTAAAATTTGCCCAATATCTTAGTTAAAACGCGGTTTAGACTTGTCAGAACCTTACTGCTGACAAGTCATAAACGTGTTAAAAATCAATTAGAATACGGTGAGGTGCAGGCATTTTGACCGTTTTATTGCGCTGGTGGTCTGAGGTGTATGATTTGTATACTGTCTGATTTGACACGCCTTTTTTTGGTCGCAATTTTCTTTGGCCCGACTTCGCCATTGGCGGTATTGCAAATCAAACGCGCATGGCTTAGCGAGGCTAAGGGCAGTGTAAAAGTGATTTCTTGAGCTGAGGTGTTGAACAAATACAATAACTCTTCGCCGTCCTTGCCAATCCCTAAGTGCAATATCAAGGCTTGACTGTGTTGCCAGTCGTCGATCGACATTTCGCCCCCTTGTGGACGATACCAGGCGACGCGATTTTTATTGCGACTCTCACCACTAAACGCGGTAACAAAATTGGCCATAATGGTTTGTCGGTATTCAAATAACTTGGCCAACCAGTGTTGGAAGTGCTGCTTTGTCGCGTTGAGATCCCAGTTGATCCAACTGATCTCGTTGTCTTGGCAGTAAGCGTTATTATTACCTTGTTGTGAGTGAGATAAAAGATCCGCAGCCAACACGTGGGGGATGCCAAAGGCAAACAGCAAACTGGCGCTGAGGTTACGCTTTTTACGTTCGCGAATGGCGGTGATCTTTTTGTCTTTGCTCGGTCCTTCAACACCGTAGTTCGCCGAGCGGTTATCACCATGGCCATCGCGGTTTTCTTCGCCGTTGGCATCGTTGTGTTTTTCTTGGTAGCTGACCAGATCTTGTAGGGTAAAACCGTCGTGATAGGTGATGTAGTTAACGGTCAAGCGATGGGGCCAATCCACAGCTTGGTACAGGTCACGCGATCCCATTAAACGCGTGGTAAAGTCTTGTAAAAAACCTTCGTCACCTCGCCAGAGGCTTCTGGATACATCGCGTAATTTATCGTTGCATTCATTCCAGCCAAATGGAAAATGACCGACTTGATACCCGTTTGGTCCTATATCCCAAGGTTCGGCGATCATTAAGGTTTGCTTGAGGACAGGGTCTTGAGCGATGGCTTTAAAGAAACCGCTTTGCGGATTGAACTGCTCACCTTCCCGGCCAAGCGTGGCGGCGAGATCAAAGCGAAAGCCATCGACGTGAAATTCTTCCACCCAATAACGCAACGAATCCATGACTAAGTTCAGCGTCGGCTGATGAGTGAGATCGAGTGTATTGCCACAGCCGGTAAAGTTGGCGTAATGGTCGCCATATTGGATGTAATACTGCGGGTCGAGACCACGCAGATTGAAAATAACGTCGTCATCGCCACCTTCAGCGGTGTGATTAAATACCACATCTAGGATAACTTGAATGCCATTTTTGTGCAGTTCGCGAATGGTTGTTTTAAGCTCAGTCACTGGGTTGTCAATGGCAAACCTTGGATCCGGCGCCATAAAGAGATAAGGATTATACCCCCAGTAATTGACACCTTGTTGGGAGAGCAAATGTGGCTCTGGCATACAGGCCGCCACCGGCAGTAACTGCAATGTGTTGATATTTTGTTGTTGGTAAAAGGCCAGCATCGCCGGGTCGACCAAGCCTAAATAGGTGCCTCTCACATCGGGCGCCACATTGGGATTTTGTTTGGTTAGCCCTTTGACGTGCCCTTCACAAATGATCACGGACTCTCTGGCCAGTTTTAGTGGCGCTGTCTCTTGCCAATCAAACTCATCATCAATGACGACGCTTTTGGCGATGCTAAAACTGGTTTTTGCATCAAAAGGTGGCGTGTAACTCAGCGGTCCATCGATACTTTTTGCGTAAGGATCAGAAATTAATAACGGCTCGCCGTCGATTTCTATTAGGTAGCCATATCGTTGACCTGCGCGAATATCAGCAATAAACCCGTAGCGAATTCCCGCTTCTTGATGAGGCAATTCGACGACGCGATAGTCATCCGATTTACCCTCAAACAGTGCTAATTGAATCTTGGCATGAAAAGGGGCATAGACAGAAAATTGGCATCCCCCTGTTTGTAATGTCGCACCGAGTGGGAAAGGCGAGTGACCAGTGTGGTGTTGGTGAGTCATAAGGTTCCCTTTTAAAACTAACGAAAACAACAGTGACAATCCTTCGCCACTTAACTTATTGATTAATATTACACCGCGTGGGGGAAAACAAGGGCAAAAAGTTATTTTTTTGAGCGGCTTGTACAAAAACCTCCTTGCGCATTGAGACAAATAAAAACACCGTGACATACTTTTGTCGGTAAAATGCGTTTAGTATATATCAAATTGGCCGATACAATGGCGAAAATAAAGGAATGGATTGAAGTTTATGAGCGCAATAACAATGGCGATCGGCGCGACTTTGTTGGCTTTAGTAGTCATTATTATTTGGCTAATTTCCATGGTGTTACGTCGTCAAAGACTAGAAGCTGAACGC
This sequence comes from Vibrio sp., assembly GCA_041587235.1. Taxonomy (GTDB): domain Bacteria; phylum Pseudomonadota; class Gammaproteobacteria; order Enterobacterales; family Vibrionaceae; genus Vibrio. The sequence goes on along the minus strand of JBFGYW010000003.1, from coordinate 1,060 downwards.
AAAAAGCAAGCTGCTGCCTATCGCAATGCAATGTTAAAAGCCAAAGAGCAAGAAAAAAAAGATCGCCAGTTTAAAGCCGAATCCGGCCATGTACCCACTATGTTGTTTTTGGCCAAAGAAGCGGAAAGAAACAATGTAAAAAAAGCGCTTTATTGGTATGAACAAGCAGCGCTAAAAGACAATGAGATGGGCATGTATGGCTTTATTCGCTTAAGTCAAAAGTTTAACGATGATCTGGTGATCAAAGAAAAAGCCAATTTCTGGCGTTATGCGGTCGCGGGCTTACATCAAGGTGACAGTGACGCTTTGTTTAAAGCCGGTAAAGCCTACATTGAAGGCAAAGGGATTGAGACCAATGCCACTAAAGGGATGAGCTTTGTTCACCGCGCGGCTGAAAAAGGGGCGTTATCCGCCATGTTGTACTTAGCTGATGAGTATAAAGAGCAAGAAGGGGAAGGCGAGTCCGCTTTGTTTTGGTATCAAAAAGCTTGTCAATTGAACAGTCCTCAGGCCATGGTTGGCTTAGGCCATTGTTATATCAAGGGGATCGGTACCGCAGAGAGTAAAATTAAAGGTGCGTATTGGTTTGAAAGAGCCGCAGAACAAGGCCACCCAGAGGCGATGTATCACGCGGGGATGGCTTGGTATGGCAGCGGTCAAGTGGGCAATGCTTTGGCTTATGTTTGGCTTTATCTCGCCTGTCATTTTGGTTACGAAAAAGCGCGCGCATCACGTGATAAAGTGGCAACTACCATAGGCGTCGATACGGTTGTTGGCTTGCAAGCTATCGCCAATCCTCTGATTCAAAAAATAAACTCTGGCCATGTCGGTAAACACACCATCATTAAAGCCTTAAACAAAGTCTACTCTCGACCGAGTTATTTTCCCTCTGACGTAGCGAGTCAACACGACGAGTCAGAAAACTCAGAAGCGTCCATTAATATGCAAAGCAATGAGTCAGATACCCGTGAAGAGGCCATTGAGGGTAAGGTTGAAGGTCAAGGCATCGGGGGAAGTCAAGAGACGGGCGAAAATGAAGTGGGCGCAGCTAACCGTAGCG
>JBFGYW010000002.1:0-67277 GCA_041587235.1 Vibrio sp. | reverse complement strand
GCACCGCGAGCGAAGTGGCGTTTTGGTCGGTGAATAATGGAAATTCGTATTCTTCATTGGTGGTCAGGGCACTGAGAAGAAAACGAACGGCATTCTCTACGTTGGCTTGTTGCGCAGCCTCTTCGAGCAAAGGCGCTAAAAATTCCTCTAATGTCATACTTCACTTGCAATGTTAGGTTAAGTAAGGCGTGTACCTGTGGTCAATCGCTAGACTGGCCAATTGCTTTGTCGGCCAATGACCTGAGCAACGGGATCATTGGCACCGATGGCAATGTCAACGAGCTAGCGTTTACACCACTGACGAATACACGTTGAGATACGCCAAATATAACTGATGACAGCGACATAAAGAAGGAACAATGCGATAAATAAGCCCAGCATGACCGATTCTGGGACATTTTGAATTTGTGCCCAAATACCAAAACAAGCCAACAGCACGGCGAGAACGACAATAAAAGCTAAGGTTTGTCGTGACGACATTCCCAAGCGAATGCACAAGTGATGCAAGTGCAAGCGATCGGGTTTAAACGGGGAGCAGCGCTTTTTCATACGTCTGATCATGACCATGGCCATGTCCATCAATGGCAACGCTATGAGCCACAAAGCGGTGACCGGCTGTAACACCAAGGAAGCTTGTGAGCCATCGGGAAGCACTTGCGAACTGTGGATCAACAGCCAGACGATGGTAAAACCAATTAAAAAACTGCCCGAGTCGCCCATAAAGACTTTAAATGATCGCTTGGGGATCAAATCAAGGTTAAACAGGATATAGGGCAGCATGGCCAAGACGAACAACGAACAAAAATAGGCTAAATTCACATCGCCGGAATACCAAAAGAGAAAGCCCAAGCCGGCAAAGGTCACCGAAGCCAAGCCGCCCAATAAGCCATCAATACCATCGACCATATTAAAAGCACAGATACAGCCAATGATCGCCGCGGTCGTTAAAATGACGCTGCCTGAGCCAACGTCGATGTCCCCATAGCCAAATAAGTTGCCCAACTGAGTGAGACTAATGCCCTTGGCGTAAATCAGCCACAAAGACAGCAGCAGCAAAATTACCAAGCGGGTTGAAGCGCGGATATTGAGTTTGTCATCGACGGTACCGACGGCCACTAAAATGCCACTGACCATCAGATACTCAAAGCTGTGTGGAATTAAGTTAGGTTGCCACAACCCCATCGACACTAAGGTGACAAACAGCGCTTGGCCACCAATAAAGGGGATATTGCCTTCATGAACTTTGCGATGAGTCGGTTTGTCGACCAAATCATAGACGATGGCGACTTTTCTTAGCGATAGTAAACTAAAAATAGAAATAGTTAGCGTGAGCGCAATCAGAGTGATCAAAGCCAAAATCCTTGTAAAAGCCGAGACGAAATGACGCTGTTATGCGATGAGATAAGCGATTTAGGGCGGTTGTAATGAGGTTTACACCAGAGGATGCAGAGTGAGAAGCCCAACCGATTCATCGACAAAACAAAAAAAGAGTTATGCAAACTAATGGCTATATTATGTGTGATTTATATCACTAATGATAGCAAAGATGAATGACAGTTTGATGTTTTTTTCTGCGGTTTGTGTCTAGATTTTGTCAAAGTGGGTGCTTATCCGTAAGCACCCACTAACCATTAACTCACAGAATCAATGATTAAATCTCAGCACAGCCCCATTCAGGGAAGTGTTTGCGCACGTAGGCGTTGAGATCTTTTTCAGATTGTGAGTAAACGCGGCTTTCTTGGCCTTGGTCGCTCAAGACTTCACTGACCATGCCGGCACCGACGGTCACATTGCTGTGGCGGTCGATGATAATGAAAGCACCGGTTTGCGGCAATTCTTGGTAACTGTCCATGACGACTTTTTCAATTAAACTGATGTCCGCCATACCAATTTCGTTGAGCTCGAGGCTTTCCGCATTTTCACCGTGTTGCTCAAGTGTATTGACATCCACTTTATGGTGAAGTGCAGAGACTTTACCGGCACACGATTTGGTCGCAAACTTAAACAAGTACTCTTTTTGCGTGCGCAGCGCACTCTCGCTCATCCAAACGACGTGGGCACTGAGCTTGTTAGACACAGGGGCTTCGTGGCCAGAGTGAACGATCATATCGCCGCGAGAAATGTCGATTTCATCTTCGAGTGTGATCGTTACCGCTTGACCAGGTTGCGCACGCTCGAGCTCAGCATCGTAAGTGTAAATCGATTTCACCTTAGAAGTTTTGCCTGATGGCAGAGCGGTGATCTCATCGCCAACTTCAACAAGGCCTGACGCGAGAGTGCCGCAGAAACCGCGAAAATCTAGGTTCGGGCGATTGACGTACTGGACTGGGAAACGCATTTTTTCTAAGTTGACGTCTTTGTCCACTTTTACAGTTTCAAGCAGCTTCATCAAGGTCGCGCCTGGGTACCAATCCATTTTCTCACTTGGGGTGACCACGTTATCGCCTTTAAGGGCAGAAATTGGCACAAAGCGAATGTCGTCAATGTTGAAGTTCTTCGCCATTTCACGGTAATCGGCTTTCACTTTTTGGTACACGTCTTGGCTGTAATCCATCAAGTCCATTTTGTTGATTGCAACAATAATGTGTTTGATGCCAAGCAAGCTACAGATGTAGCTGTGACGACGGGTTTGAGTTTGAATGCCATGACGAGCATCAACCATCACAATCGCCAGGTCACAGGTCGAAGCGCCTGTCACCATGTTACGCGTGTATTGCTCATGCCCTGGGGTATCGGCAATGATGAACTTGCGCTTGTCGGTCGAGAAGTAACGGTAAGCCACATCGATGGTGATGCCTTGCTCACGCTCAGACTGCAATCCATCGACCAATAGCGCTAAGTCAAATGCTTCATTGGTGGTATTGAACTTTTGTGAGTCTTTCTCAATCGCAGCCATTTGGTCTTCGTAAATTAATTTACTATCAAAAAGCAAGCGGCCGATCAAGGTTGATTTACCATCATCAACACTACCACAGGTGATAAAGCGTAGTAGATCTTTGTTTTCATGAACCTTTAGATAAGCTTCAATGTCTTTTGCAATCAATTCAGATGAATGTGACATAGTGTATTCCCTTCTCAGAGCACAATCCTGGCTCTTGTAAATAATAGTATTCTTTTATTGATAAAAACGATTCAGTGTCTCGATAAAGCGTGCTTTGTCGGCCAGGGGGAGTGCGTTAACACCCGCGGCGGCTTTACGGCCTCCGCCAGTGGCGAACTGGCTGCAAATTTCATCGGCACCAACGCGGTTGCTCAACGGCGCGCGAACACTGACGGTATAGTCTTGTTCAGAGCGGTTAAGAGTAAGAACCGCATGGGCTTTATCGGGAGATTGATTGGCGAGTTCATTGCCAAACACACCACTGATTCGCCTTGCCCAAGGCTGACACGGCAACTCAAACACCTTGCTGATATCACTGTCTTCAATCGGTGTCAGCGAAAGCACATTTTGGTAATCACTTTCATAGCCGGCTTTGAGTTGATAGTAAGGTGATTGACGATCGTCTCGTAAATCAAACGGATTTTCATAGCCGAGCAGCTGTTGAAACAAGGTTGCTGGTGGGATATGCAAATCGTCAATACTGGCGCCATAGCCGTTGTAATTAATCAAGGTACCAAGCTCTTTTAAAAAGTCGGTATCTTGCGTTGAGAGCGCAAGCTCGGCCGCTAATGCCTCTGCCGCTTTAAACATATTGTCGCCAAAGGCCGCCGCAATCGCCCAAGTTGGGTAGCGCTGATCCAGGTGCTGATTGATCAGCAAGCTGGTACAGGTTTCCGCGTCGAGATCGATCAAGGCGTGTAAGTGATCACTGCTTGGAATATCACCGGCGCGATGGTGGTCACAGTAAAACGTCTCAATACCGCGTGCCAGTAACGCCTCAAGTGGCGCTTTGTTTTTCTCCATCGAGATATCCAGCGTGGTCACTGAAGTGACATCACTGGCTTCTGCCACTTGTTGTAGCAGTTGGATATCGCGCTTAACGCCAGTAATCAACTGGCTGTCTTTGGGGTCAGCTAGGCGAAGCTGCAGCAGGGCAATAATGCCATCGGCATCGCCATTAAAGACATCATAATGCATGAGAGGCCTCCTGCGCGTTCAGTTGTAAGTAGCCGAGTTGACTGAGCTTCTCAATCACTTGAGTGGCACATTGTTCAACAGATAAGTCCGCGGTTTGGACGTGGATTTCGGCATTGATAGGGGCTTGATACTCAGAATCAATCCCAGTGAAATGCTTAATTTCCCCAGCGCGGGCTTTTTTGTACAAGCCTTTAGGATCTCGGGATTCACACACCTCCAGTGGTGTATCAATAAACACCTCTAAGAACTGGTCTGCTGCCAGTAAATCTCGCACCTGTTGGCGATCGGAGATAAACGGTGAGATAAAAGCCGTTAACACTATGGTACCTGAGTCGACAAACAGCTTAGCCACTTCGCCAATGCGACGAATGTTTTCCACGCGATCGGTATCGCTAAAGCCCAAATCTTTGTTCAGGCCATGACGCACATTGTCGCCATCGAGCAAATAGCTGTGTTTGCCCAGGTGCAAAAGCTGGCTCTCTACGGCATTGGCAATGGTGGATTTTCCCGAGCCACTCAAACCGGTGAACCAAAGCACGACGGGTTTTTGTTGTTTGAGAGAGACGCGGTCTTGATGAGTTACCGTGGTATTGTGCCAAACCACATCGTCACTCACCGAATCGTTGTCTTTCTTTTCATATGGCGTTGTCATAAATGAGACGATCTCTTTCCATGTCATTTCAAGCGCTCGTGGCGCTCGGCGTTAAACAGGCATAAACCCAACACTTGGGCTTAGAAGTAGCCTTCGCGCTTTTTCTTCTCCATTGAGCCTGAGCTATCGTGGTCAATGGCACGACCTTGGCGTTCAGACGTGGTAGTCAACAGCATTTCTTGAATAACTTCGGTCAATGTCGTCGCTTCCGACTCAACTGCGCCGGTCAATGGGTAACAACCCAAGGTGCGGAAACGAACCATTTTTTCGGTGATCTCTTCGCCTTCTTTCAGCTCCATACGCTCGTCGTCGCGCATGATTAGCATGCCGTCGCGCTCAACCACTGGGCGTTTTTTCGACAGGTACAGATCAGGTATTTCGATGCTTTCTAGGTAGATGTATTGCCAGATATCGAGCTCAGTCCAGTTTGACAGTGGGAAAACGCGGATGCTTTCGCCTTTGTTGACTTTGCCGTTGTAGATGTTCCACAGCTCAGGACGTTGGTTTTTTGGATCCCAACGGTGGTGTTCATCGCGGAAAGAGTAAACGCGTTCTTTCGCTCGAGATTTTTCCTCGTCGCGGCGAGCACCTCCAAAAGCTGCATCAAAACCGTATTTGTCTAGTGCTTGCTTCAGACCTTGGGTTTTCATGATGTCGGTGTGTTGTGAACTGCCGTGGGTAAACGGGCTGATGTTCATCGCCAAACCTTCAGGGTTTTGGTGAACAATCAAGTTCATGCCGACTTTCTCTGCCATTTGATCGCGGAATTGATACATTTCTTTAAACTTCCAAGTGGTATCAACGTGCATCAATGGGAAAGGCGGTTTACCTGGGGCAAACGCTTTGCGAGCAAGGTGCAGCATAACCGATGAATCTTTACCCACGGAGTACAGCATTACTGGGTTGTCAAACTCGGCCGCGACTTCGCGAATGATATGGATCGACTCGGCTTCCAATTGTTTTAAGTGAGTCATACGCTCAGGAGAAATAGTCATCTCAGATGTTCCCTATTCTAACTAGTTATTCTGTTAATAAAGACAGCATACCGCTTACACCGTGCTTTGTGCAAAGTGTTGCTATCATTTTTATACGTTGCGTAAAACACAAAGTATAAGTCTTGCGGGTGGTGCATACGTCAGCGGGATGTTTAAACCCCATAAAAATAGCTGATCGCACTAATAACGGTTACGCCGTAGAGCAAGCTGATCGGCAAGCCCACTTTAACGTAATCCTGAATTCGGTATTGGCCGGCGTTGTACACCATTAGGTTTGTTTGATAGCCATAGGGGCTGATAAAACTCGCGCTAGCGCCAAACGCCACCACCAAAATAAAGCTGTGTAAATCCGCACCCAAACTTGAGGCCAATCCATAAGCAATGGGAAAAGCCAGCGCTGCCGCGGCGTTATTGGTCACCAGTTCGGTAAATACCCAAGTCAGCAAATACACCACGACTAACGCCGTGAACGGGGTAAAGCTTTGCGGGTGCTCGGCAATCCATAGCTTTAAACCGTCGAGGGCTTGGCTGTTTTCCAGTGCCTGCGAGAGCAACAGCGCTGAGGAAATAATCAACCAAATTTGGGTGGGCAAGCGCTGTAATATTTCGTTGGTTTGTAAGCAACCACTGACTAACAACACCCCCAACAGCAGCAACATGCCTTGAAACAGAGGGAGCCAGCCAAAAGCTGCAGCGGCAATCGCCAAGAAAAAACCGCCAATCGCTAGCTTTTCCTGTGTGCCTTTGAGCATGTGATCTGGGGTCACGCCGCTGATCAAAAAGAAGTTCTTGTTAATGTTGCGGCGGCTCTTAAAATCTTCCCCGACAGCAAGCACCAAATAGTCGCCGGGGCGAAGGACTTGCTCACCGAGTTTGCCTGAAATGGCTTCGCCATCGCGTCTTAAGGCGACAACAGCGGCATCAAACAAGGCGCGAAAACCGGCCCTTTTCAGGGTTTTACCGGCTAAAATACTTTCTGGCCGAATCACCACTTCGGTCAAGTTATCGATGGGCAGGCCATTTTCGTAAGCAAACAGAGCCAAGCCGTCAAATTGATTGAGCAAAGTGACCTTTTTGATATCGCCACTGAAAATAAGGCGATCGTCTGCTTTGAGTACTTCGGTCGGTGAGACGGGCGAAATCAGGTGGCCTTCGCGTAAAATCTCAACCAAGAACAACGACTCTAAATTACGCAGGCCGTTGGCTTCGATGGTTTTGCCGATCAGCTCCGAGTCTTCTTGTATCTTGGCATCGATAAAGTAATCGGTTGGGTTGGTGGTGATCACCTTGTAGTTGGGCAAAAAGCGCGACAATGCGAACAATAACAGACCGACCACACTGACCAAGCAAGCGCCGACTAACGTAAAGTCAAAAAAGTGCAGCCCAGGCAAGCCAGCATCAAGCGCCATACTGTTGACGATCAAATTGGTCGAGGTCCCGACTAAGGTCAAGGTGCCGCCGAGAATGGCCGCATACGATAGAGGCAACAACAAGCGACTGGCTGGGTGATGCGGATTATTGCGAATCGGCGCCAACATGGTTGAGACCACCGCGGTGTTATTTAAAATTGCCGATGAGAAAGTGGTTAACAGATACAGGCGTAACCAAGTCGCGTTGTAGCTTTTTTGAATGACATACCCGGCGACTAAACGCAGCAGTTTGGTTTTCTCAAGCGCCAAAGAGCAGACCATTAACAAAATCAAGGTCAACAAGCCCGGATTGGCAAAGCTAGACACCACTTGTTGCTGAGTCACCATGTTAGTGGCAATCAAGACCAACATAAGCACGCCAAATACGCGCTCAGGGTGGTTTTGATAGCGAATCAGGCCGGCAATGGTCAGGACAAATAAAGTCAGGACGAAGTATGAAGTGTAAGCACCTAGCATAGTATTTTTATTATCGAGTGATAGTCCATTAAACACATAGTGAATACTACGGTTTTCGTTTGCTTTAATCTATTTTTATCATCTTTTTCACTATCATAATGAACGAAAGTGTTAGGCGATAGTTTGTTTATGACTGACTTATAACTGATTATACACTTCGATCCCCACGTCAAAATTGTCGAAAAACGTCAGCTGACCTTGGTGAATAATCACCACGCTGTCGCAAAATTCTCGCAGCTCATCGACTTCGTGGCTCACCATGATGACATGCGATTGTTTGCTTTTATCCAGCAGGGCTTGCTTGGCTTTTTTGCGAAATTTTTGATCGCCAACCGACGTCGCTTCATCAATCAGATAAACATCAAAGTTGACCGCGATACAACAACCAAAAGCCAAACGCGAGCGCATACCACTGGAATAACTGGCGACCGGCAAATCGTATTTTACGCCGAGTTCGGCGAACTCTTTGACCTTTTCTTCGTATTCATCGAGGTTGGCCACGCCGTTGACTCGTCCGATAAAGCGGGTGTTTTCACGTCCGGTCATTTGCGGGTGAATACCGGTCGACAGGGCAACCGGCCAAGATAGGGCTCGGTCGGTGACCACTCGGCCGCGATTGGGGTATTCACTGCCGGCTAAGATGCGAAACAAGGTTGATTTACCTGCGCCATTTGACCCCATTAGGGCCACGTTGTGACCCGAGGGAAAGGTAAAGTTGACGTCGCGAAAGACGTATTGATTACCAAGATCAGACGGATAGTATTTGGTTAAGTTATCAAGCGTTATCATGAGTCATGCCAAGTTGTTGACGGTAAAGCGCCAGTTTGTCTTTGATGAACTGGCCTTGTGGGCGCGCTTGATGAGCAAGGGTCATCAATTGGTGGGCTTTTATCAGATCTTGTTGCTCCATTTTCACCGCGCTATCGCGAACAAAGTCAATATCGGCGGCGGTTTCTAGGTCGTTTAAGCTTGCCTTGTCAAGATCAAAGCGCGGCGGCCTTAAGTTAGGGGCAGAGAGTTTTTGGTAGATGAGATCTAAAGTTTGGTCGAGCGCTTTATCATTGATGGCATTGACCAAAGCCAAGACTATAGGGTGCTGTTGGCTGTGTTGTTCAGCCAACATCAGCAAATCTTTTTTGCGTCCCACTTGGCACAGGTCATCAAAGTGTAAGGTAAAAGTGGGGATGTCACCTTGAGGGGAGTGGGCGACGGTGTTGTCTTCGGCGAGGGAGATCTTGCCTTTAGTCACCACAAGTTGTGCGGCTAATTTGATCTCTGGGACGGCAATTTCGACCACTTGGCCTTGCAAATCATCATGCTGGTATTGGCCCACTCGGTTGAGGACTTTGACCAAGGCTTTGTGCTTGGTACTTTTGGGCATGATGCTCAAGGTTGAAATCAATAATCGTTTTTTTATCTTGTCTAAACTCATGGTCAATCCGTGGTTCATTTTAAATTTAGTATCAACAGGTTAAAGTCAATATCAACCGCCACAAGGCAGTGTGTGATATCAATGGGGTTGCAGGTCTGTTGATACGCACTCAAGGCATTGGGCGGCGACTACTCGCCAATAAAGGGATAGCGGCCCAAGTCACTGATCAGCGGTCCCCATTTTTTAATGGTATATTCATCTAATTTCTCTTGTTCTGCAAATGGGTTGTCGCCTCCGACCGCTTGCCATTTGTCGATCGGGTTGAGCAAGTGGATATTGGCCAGACCCATTTCGCCGGGAATTTGTGCATCGGAGACCGCGTTGTCACCGAGGTGAATAAAGCGCGCATTACTCGGCATGTGTTGCTTGATGTAGTGCCACATGCTGCCGTTGTCCTTGCGAAGCTCCAACGCCGAAGAGACAAATAACTTATAGCCATTGCTCACACCGGCTTTTCTCAACATCATCACGATTTGGTGCTCGGTGTAATAAGTATCCGAAATAATGTAGACGATTTTGCCTGCCACGATGAAGTTATTGAGCAATTCCACCATTTCATCTTTGCTTTTGATCATCTCTAAATCATAAGCAAATTCAAGCTCGGCAAAGCGAGTGGCTTGCTCTGGGCTCCAGTTGAGCGTGGTGGCCAATTGTTGGTAGACCGCAAAAATATCGACATCACCCTGAAAGTGCTTGTGCTCTCGCGCTTGATATTCCGCCTGGTTGCGCCATTGCACAAATTGGTGTGGGCAGGCGAGATGACCGTGCTTAACCAGGTACTGACCTAGTTTGAATTTGGCGTAGTCGGCGACAAAATGGCTGCGGCGAATTAAGGTGTCGAACACATCAAAAGAAATGATCGAGTAAGGGGCAAGCTGCTGAACCAGTTCGTCAGGCTGCTTGACATAATGGCTAAAAATATGGCCCTTGTCTTGAGTAAAGCTGCCTAATTCTGGGTAGTAGAACAGCTGCTTGTAGCCTTGTTGCTCAGCCAGTAAACCCATACAGCGTTCTAGGGCGTGCAACTCAGAACCGTCATTGGGCAGAGGCTCGGCAGGAAAGTCGTCATACTGGTGTGGCTGCGCAAGGAGTGGTTTAAGGGCTTGAGGCTTGGCCCAAAACATGCCACCGACCGGGTAGGCAAGAAAATCGCTGCGGTCTTTGATCCCCCACTGAGCATAAAAGCGCTCGCGATGCGGAATGTTTTTAAGCCAGTGATTGACCCAATCAGGCATCATGGGGAAAAACGTTGGGTAATAGAGGCCGCAATCGTCATTTTGTGCCATAAAACTGATCGCACGGGCAATGACATGGCAATCTCTGAGTAAGTACTCACCTAAGTAATCGGCCCATTGGGTTTGAGCTCGGCCTGAGTAGAGGGACTTTTTCGAATGCAGATGACAAAACAAATCGTACTCGAGTAGGGTTTGACCAAACTCAACCAGCAAGGGACCAAAGTTGCGACCACGGTTAACAGCGGTTCGAACTTCAAGGCGTTGGAGCTTATCGAGCGTTTGAAACTTCTCGGTGATGCTCGCGTGCCACTCGTCTTGACTGACGGTAATAAAAACATCGAACTGAGCGGGAAAATGACGCAGGCAATCGAGATAATAGTCAATAAAGTCGGGGTAGAAAATGTGCAGGCAAATGGCAATTTTTTGCTGATTAATCAGATCTGTATCAATGGTGGGGCGCAATTGATCTTTGGGTTGCCATTTGGGCGTAAACGCCGCGACCTGATTGGGATCTGGGTTGGCTAAATAATGGGCCAGTGGGCTCAGTCCCGCGTAATAGGCCTCGGGGTGTTGCTTGAGGTAGACGAGATTGTCAAAACGCGGACTTGGGCTAACGGGGGAAAAGGCGCTTTTGTACAAGTAGTCGGCAAAGGCGGCCTCTTCATTCGCAAAGCCATGTTGTTGGTTTTCACTGTACCAATTGGCGTCAAACCATTGCTCCTGCTTGGCTTGAGTCAATAGCGATTGATGCTCCGAGTGTTCAGGATATTGACGCGAGGGCAACTGCTTGGCTTGTTTTTTCATGCCTCGGCGCAGTAACGCTCCCTCTATTTCTATCGCCTGCTTCATCAAACCTGGGTGTTTTCTTAGCAAGCGTTCAACATAGGGAAATTTTTGTTTTATCAGAGCTCGGTAATTCATAGACGCAGACCAAAAAAGTCGAGAGGCGATACTGTGCCGACATTGGCGGTATCGTCATCAATAGAAAATAACGGCCACGAGGTGCGGGGAATCAACCCTTGTTGCGTGACAAATTGCGTGAAAAGCTGCTCGATCTCACTGTGGCTGAAACTCACCTGATCGTTTTGCAGCTGACACAAGCGTTGCAAGGCGCCCTGAAAAACTTGTTCCAACAAATAAAAGTGGTGCTGAGCAGAGGTTTTACGACCAAAATAAACATCAAACTCCCGGTGCTCTAGGGGGTTAAAGCGAATGTCTTGAAACTGGCCGTTTGGCGCGGTGAGGAGTGATTCGAGGAACATAGAGCGATCGAGTGGCAAATAGCCATCACCGAGTTTGACGCCCTCTTTGAGATACCCCGTCATGCTCACGGTGTGGCTACCGATTTGGTTTTTACCCGGCTGCGAGGCAATTAAGTAATGCCCTTGAGTTGGCTGCTTAAAAATCAAGGTCAATAGGGTTTGAATCGTGCCACTGTAGCCAATATCAACCAGGTGTGTTTGCGCCGGCTCAAAATAACCACGCTGAGTTAGGTACGCCTGATAGGCCATTTTGGTTTGGTTGATGATCGGGCTCAGCGGCGCCAAGCTGTGGTTGAGCAGTTTGGTGACTTTATCTATGTCTTGCGGCAGGGCAATGTGCTTGTTTTGCTCTTTGCGCGAAAAGGCCTTGTTAATACTCACGTCGCTGATCATAAAGCGAGTACGCATTAATTGGTACAAGGTACCGCTGAAATTAAAATTGAGTGAATATTGATAGGTTTCAGGTTCAAGTAACCCAATCTTAAATAAGAAGGCTCGTGATACCAGCAGGTATTCTGTGGTTTTCGGTGCTGAGTGGCTAAGCGCATCTGCGGTCAGCACGGCAGGTGGTAGCACGTCGGGGCAGGTTAGATCGCCGGCGGCTTGATACGTCTGATACGCTTTTTCGAGCCAATACCCTTCTCGCGCGAGAAAAAACAGGCGTTGAGAGGGGGCGGTGGCTTGATCGAGCTGCTGACAAAAAAAGTGCAGTATCGGTGCGAGAAAAACCGAGCCTAAACTCTGTAAAGATTGGTATGCCATGTCACGTCCTGGGTGTTGAAAATCCTGTCGCCTTTTTTAGGGCGTTTATTGTTATTTTTTATATTTTTATATTATTTCAAGAAGCTATGAATCAAGCTTTGCCTAGTTCAATCAGGGCTATGGCTAAAACATTATATCAGACAAATCCCAGCTTCAAGCGCTACAGAGTGAATACTTGTCGAAAAGAGAGCTTAAGGTGTCAATTTAACGCCAGCGCGGGTCAGTTTTGTTCAAAATGTTGCCCTTGGGGATGTAAAGATGGTTTTGCTCACGATGGCTTTGCTCACAGGGGGGAGAAAAAGGTCGCCAATTGAGTGCGGGTGAAGCGACGTTCGGCGACATGCTCGACAAGTAGAGTTCATCATTACCAATAAACATGTAAACAAATGACATTGCAATTAAAAACCCAACCCATCTCACAAATTAATTATTCACTATTCGAGTTACTGGCTTTTTATTGACAGGCTTCTCATAATGCGGTGATTAATATATTAATAGTCACCGGTGTCACTGCACGTACACTTATTGGTACAGACAACCTCTATGCTCAAAATTAATCAATGGTTAACTCGACACTATCAATATTATTTTGACCGTACCCACATCGCCAAATTCATTGCCTTGTGTGGCTTTATTACGGTTTTGTCGTATGTTGGTATTGTGTCGTTGCACTCGCGTTGGTCACTGGATGAAAAAATTCATCTTGCGTTAAATCATTTTAATCAGTTGTTGCACCAAGAGCGCGTCGCAGTGAAAACCCAACTGCTGGGGATCAGCCCGCTCGACTGTCCGACCTACGCTAAGCAAGCGCGCCAAGCAGTGTATAACTCCAATTACATTGATGCGATTGGCCTGGTCAATCGCTATATGGTTTTGACTTGCTCTTCGTACTTAGAAAGCGTCAACATCGATCTTGTTGCCCATTATCCGATTGGCGAAATCAACGAAAATTCGATCTATCAAATTGTTCCTCAGTACACCGACAAAACCAGTATGTTGTTCTTTACTGGGTTGGAAAAAGGCTATTGGGCATCGATGATCATGCCGCTGCGTCACGTACGCGGTATTTTTGAAAAGGTGTTCGATACAGAGAATATTGCTTATCGCATCTTGGTTGACCAAGAAGTTCTGGATCATAAGGGCACCTTGAGCGACTCGCGCATTGTCGTGAGTGATGATCGTGGCCCGCAAATTGAAATTGATCCCAACTCTCAGTATTACTTGTGTAAATTGCTCGATCATTTGCCGTATTTGATCATTGTTGTTTTGGCCCAAGCGGTCATTATTGTCTACATCATGTACCGAACGAAGTCGCACTCTTTAAATATCTTGGTGGCACAAGCCTATCAAAAGCGCGAGTTTAATGTGTATTTACAAGCGATTGTCAATCATCGCCAATCGGATGTGATCGGTTATGAAGCGCTGCTGCGTTGGTATAACCCGCTACAAGGTGTGGTATCGCCGATGGTGTTTGTTCCGGTATTGGAAAATATCCAACTGATCGACAAAGTCACTTATCAAGTGTTTGAAGATGCCCTGGCGTTAATCAAAAAACACCCGCAACACTTTGCCGATAAGTACATCAGTGTCAACTTAAGCCGAGTGTTATTAGACGATTGCGATGCGTTGAGTCGAATAATTACTTTGCTCAACGATCACAACGCCTTGTGTTCATCGATCGTTATCGAGATCACCGAAAACTTAGAACTCGATGAGAAAAAAAGCAATAACTTAAGCTATTTGATGTCGAGTTTACGCCCGATTGGCGTGCGCTTTTCGATTGATGATTTTGGTACCGGTTATTCTGGCCTGTCTTTGATCAAAGACCACAGGTTTGACTACCTTAAAATCGACAAAGTGTTCATCAATCAGGTTGGTCAAAATGGCTCTTCGGATCTGATTTTGAATCACGTCAAGCAAATCGCAAAAGACTTTGATATGGGGACGATCGTCGAAGGGGTGGAAACGGCGCGACAAGTGACCGCGCTCGAAACGCTGGGTTTTGAGGTGCTACAAGGCTTTTATTTCCACAAGCCAGACGTGTCGTCTCAAGCCATCGACTATTCAGATAAAATATTCCCATCGTGAACGCGGCGAGCAGTAGCATTCAAAAAAGAGGCCGAGCCCCTTTACCGGGCTCGGCCTCTTTATAAGATTAAATTGCTGTTCGGTTACAGCGGTTGATTGACCTGAATCACCAACTTGCCAAAGTTTTTGCCTTCCAACAGACCGATAAAGGCTTCGGGCGCTTGTTCAAGCCCGTTCACGATTTGCTCGCGGTATCGGATGTCACCGTTTTCCACCCAAGGTGTCATGGCTTCGGCAAACTCTTGATAACGATGGCCGTAATCATCAAAGATAATAAAGCCTTGCATCTTAATGCGTTTGACCAGCAGTTGTCCCATCAAGGCCCCCATGCGATCTGGGCCGGGTTGTGGGGCAGTGGCGTTGTATTGTGAGACCATACCACATAACGGAATACGGGCTTTGGCGTTGAGCAAGGGCAATACCGCATCAAAGACTTTACCGCCGACATTTTCAAAGTACACATCGATACCCGCGTCACAGGCTTGAGTGAGCTGCTCGGCAAAATCTTCGGTTTTGTGATCGATACAGGCATCAAACCCTAGCTCCTGCTTGGCGTAGCGGCATTTTTCTTCGCCGCCGGCAATACCGACCACACGACATCCTTTGAGTTTGGCAATCTGGCCGACAGTGGCGCCCACAGGCCCGGTTGCTGCGGCAACCACAACGGTTTCACCTGCTTTGGGTTGGCCAATGTCGAGCAGTCCCATATAGGCGGTAAATCCAGGCATGCCCATCACACCGAGTGCGTAGGAAGGGTGTGCCGGGTTTTGACCGAGTTTGAGCAGGCCTTGACCGTTGGATACCGCGTAATCTTGCCAGCCGGTAAAGGCCACCACCCATTCACCGACCTGAAATTCATCGTTGAGTGATTCTGCCACCTGGCAGACGGTGCCACCGACCATGACCTCGTCAATCGCGACAGGGTCGGCATAGGACTTGGCATCGCTCATACGGCCGCGCATATAAGGGTCTAAAGACAAGTACACACAGCGTAACAACACTTCACCTTCTTGCACTGTGGGTTTGGCGCCTTGCTCGAGTCGAAAGTTGTCTGCAGTTGGTGCTCCGTGAGGACGAGAGGCGAGCACGATGCGGCGGTTGGTTGTTTGAGTCATAAAAGCTCCTAGAAAGTTAAGCCAAAATCGATGATTTCTGTCGGTCAACAGTGACGGTCAGTGCTCCGTGACTGGTGAAGTTCGTCATGGTGTAAAGCTTGTGTAGGTGACTGGGTGGACGATAACCACTCAGCTGTTAACGCTAAGGTGCTTTCCAATACCTCGGCATCTTGCGAGAGTTTGTGCAACAGGCAAGCCCCTAGCCAAGTTTGGTATAACTGTTTGGCAAAGCGGACAGGATCGACAGCCTGGATAGAGCCCTCTTGCAGCCCTTCGGCAATCACGCCTGCCAAACTGGCGATAATCTTTTCGGCGGCGCGGTTTAACCCGTTTCGCATGGGGTCAGAGAGATCGGCTACTTCGCCGCTGAGTTTAACCACCAAGCAGCGATGGGCGTATTGAGTATCGAGTTCCACTTGCATCCACGCCTCAAAGAAGGCCAAAATTTTCTGGTCAGCACTGTGTTGAGGCTGGGAAAATATCGTCTTGATTCGCTGCGAATAATGCTCGAGATAAAATTCAATCAAACACTCGCCAAAGTGCTCTTTGGAACGAAAATAATGATAAAACGAGCCCTTGGGCACTTGCGCGGTCTGGAGCAGTTTTGACAGTCCAAGGGCGTAAAAACCGTGCTTGACCACAAGTTGGTAGCCAGTGGCGAGGATGTGCTGACGGGTATCTTGAAACGTATTGCGCGTAGTCATCAAACCGGCTCCCCAAGACAAATCCTAAATAATAGGCCCCATCCTAACTAAGATTAGACCGGTCGTCTAGTGGTGTTTTTATCACCAACTTGGGTGTAATTTAAGACGAACGGTCATGGAGGCGCTAAATGATCGATAAAGACCACTCAAAGTGAGAGGTCGGGGTGGCTGGTGAGTAGCGCTGAAAACGATGGCTGCGCCATACAATGCTGAAAAGCTTGATAGGCTTTAATGACGACGTCACTTTGTACCTGATGCCCAAAGCAAAACGCCTCACCGGTAATGCTTTCATCGGGAAACTCGGTGATCAACTGTAACGGGGTTAAAGCCTCGTTGGAGACTTTTTGCAGTAAACAGGGAATCCGATTGATGAAGATAAAGTCCGACTGCCCACCGTGGCGTTGGAAGGCGTTGAGTTGTTTGTTATTGAAGGCTAATAGTGCCTGGTTTTGCGCCAGTGTTTGCGTTAAATACTCAATAAAGGCCAGCGCCAGATGGCAGTGCTTCGCTTGATAGCGCAAAATGACAAAAAAGCCTTTGGGTATGGTCCAATCGGCAAAACCGGTCGGAATATAGCCAGAGAGAGGGCGTACCCATTCGTGCGCGGGGTAGCCGTGTAAATTGATGTGCAGTTTGGCCCTACTTAGCTGCAATGCCTGCTCGCGAATGGCTTTTTCATAAGGCTGGTGAGTGTTGTGAAACTCCAAATCGTTACCCAGTGCCGTATAGCGCGCCGCGTGGTGCATGTGGGTCGGATTGGCTTGTAACAAGTGTTGATATAAGGCGTAGCCATCGGGGTTTTCGAGCGGCGAAATGACAAAGTGGTGACCCGCTTGCTGGCTCAGTAGCTGCGCCGCGTGTAAGGCGCCGACGATACCGGTGGCTTCATTGGCGTGCTGACCCGCACTGATCAGCACTGGCTGATCCGTGCCCTGACAATATTTGGCTTTTACGCTAAGACCGCTGACCGACTGGGCCAACAATGGCTGTCCTTTTATCCCCTCTAAAGCCTGCGCCACCTGGGCACTGCTTAGCATTTGAGTGGCGTTGCTTAACGGCGATTCGGCGGCGTCTGCTGGGTGCTGATGACGACCATTAGCCTTAATCAAGCAAGCATCTGGCTCGTCACGATAGTACTCGGTCAAATAGCAATGACAGTGATAGTCACCGGCTTGGTAAGTAATGTTGGGCACAATTTGGCCAAACTGCGCGCTGCGGTCGTGCGCGTCTTTGTCTTGCTGATGCTTGCACCACTCTTGTAAAGTAAAATAAAAGTCCTCGTGCAGGCCCTCACGCAAGCTAATGTGCTCGTGGTCAATATTGAGCGGCTCATCGGGCAGGGGAGCTTGCACTTCTATCATTAAGCGTTCAAAGTGGGGGTGTTCGCGCAGCGCGTCACAAATTTGATGTAACGCACTTTCAAAGAGTTGCTCATAATCGCAATAGACCCGTTCATCGAGAATGGGGTGGTGCTTGGCATCGCTGATGGTGATCCAGCCGGTCGGCGAAAGATTGGCTTGACCGGTCACGTTGGTTTTCACCACATTAGGAGCAAAAATCTCATAGCTTACTGGTTCTGCGTGAGGCGATGTCACCGTGAGTTGATAGCTTAGCTGCTGATCGCGGCGCGGGGTAAACTCAATAGTGGCCCGGTGACACAAGTTCGCAAATGGGTAGGTCTCAAGGGCAAAGCGCTTGTCACTGCCGAAGGTATCGTTGGGGTATTGCAACACCAAACGGCTGTCAGGGTGATTAACCCGCTCGAACTCCGCTGGGCTGAGATCTTCTAATAAGAAATGCAAAAAGGGTTTATACGCACTGCGGATCCGAGCGTGAATGCCATGCTCAAATAACTTGGCCTCAGCACGACGGCGAGTTTGTCGGTCGTTAAAGACCCACAGTTCGATGTGATGATGACGAAAAGCGGGCTGACACAAATACTCGATCCATTGATCCAGCGTCGACGAGATGCTCTGGCGAACCAGGGAGATCGCCCCTTTGTTGTTCAATGGTAAAAACTGAGTGTCCGATGCTAAAGTTTGAGTGTCCGAGGACAAGGTCGCCATCGGGCACGCACTGTCATGTGCTGGCGTCAAGTCTGTCAACGTCGGAGCCTTTGGCAGCGGTTTATGGATGAGATGTGCGTTAGCAACGGGCGCGTTGGTCATACTCATATGCGGGCGCAGACTATCATTATCCTTAAACACTCTCATCGCGAGGTTCTCCCGGTTGGGTCTAACGTGTCGCGCAGCCAATCGCCCAATAGGTTAAGGCCCAACACGGTCAGCAAAATCGCCAAGCCGGGAAACAACGTGACCCACCAAGCGGTTTGAATATAGGTACGGCCATCGGCGAGCATGCCTCCCCAGCTTGGCGTGAGGGGATCAACGCCCAGGCCAAGAAAGGTCAAACTGCTTTCTAAAAGGATGTTGTTGGCAATGTTGAGTGTCATTAACACAATGACTGGGCCAAGTAGGTTGGGCAATAAATGACGCAATAAAATGTTTTGATGACTGACGCCAATCGCTTTTGCCGATTGGATGAACTCTCGATCGCGCAACGACAATACCGAACCTCTCACCAAGCGGGCATACTGCACCCACTGAGATAAAATCAACAATAGGATCATATTGGTTAAGCCACCGCCAACAATGGCCATAAAGGTAATCGCCAATAAAATGAACGGCAGCGCCAATTGAACGTCGGCAAAGCGCATGACAAATTTGTCCCAAAACCCGCCGAAATACCCCGACACTAAGCCCATTGCTACGCCGAGAACTACAGCGCCGAACACGGAAAACAAACCGACCTTTAACGATACCGCACCGCCACTGATCACACGGGCGAGAATATCGCGACCGAGGGGATCGGTACCAAACCAATGCGATCCAGACGTAAAAGGTTCGACTAAGCGAGACATCAAATTGATCTGGTTGGCGCTGTCGCCAAACACCCAGTTGGAGGTGAGGACCAGCAACACCATACTGCCGGTCAGCGCGATGCCCAAGATAAACTCCAAACAGAGGTAGCGAGAGAAATCCCGTGGTTTGACAAGAGAATTTGACATAATTAAGACTCCGTTCTAATTCGAGGGTCAATCAGCCCATAGGCAATATCAACCAATAAGTTGACCCCGACAATGACGAAAGAAAGCAAGGTGATCACGGCTTGTAGCACCGGATAATCGCGCCCGGCGACCGCATCGAACGCCAAGGTGCCAAGTCCTGGCCAATTAAATACCCGCTCAATAATGACGATGCCGCCCAGCAAGCCGCCAAATTGCAGACCAAAGTAGGTAATTAACGGGATAGAGCAGTTGCGCAAAGCGTGTTTATACAGCACCGTCCGCTCGCTTAATCCTTTGGCTCTGGCCACCATGATGTATTGAGATTGAAGCGTTTCTAACATCGACGTTCTAACCAAGCGCACATTGGTGGCGGTTAAAATGACCCCCATGGTTAGCGCGGGCATCACATAGCTTTTCCAATCGTTCATACCACTGGCCGGTAGCCACTGCAGGTAGATGGAGAAAAACAGCACCAGCATCAATGCCAACCAAAAGTTGGGAAACGACAAGCCGATTAAAGACAAGACGCGAATCGATTGATCCACCCAAGTGTTGCGCTTGACCGCCGCTTGGATCCCAAGGGGAATGGACAGTACAATCGACACGAGCATCACTGCAAAGGCCAGCCATAAGGTGGCGGGAAGCGCGAGGCCAATCAATTGTGAGACCGGGGTTCCACCCATAAAGCTGTTGCCAAGGTCACCGGTAAACAGGCCTTGAATGAAACTGAAATACTGTTCGAGAAACGGGCGGTTGACCCCCAGTGCTTCTCGAATATGCGCAAGGTCGCTTTCGCTGACACTGCCTGCCCCTTGGGTCAGCATCAGGGCGGGATCGCCAGTTAAGCGAATGGCGAAGGCGACAATCAGGGTCACGGCCACCACGACAAATAACGCTTGTAACAGGCGGCTGAATAAAAACGATATCATGACAAACTCCTATCGCCTGGGGTTATCCCAGGCGGACTACGTTAATCCGATCTTTAATCGACAGTGACTTGATTGAACAGCAAGCGGTTATCGACCGCTGGGGTGAAGTTTTTCACCTTGTTCGACACGCCGTAAATGGCATTGAGACTGTACAACGGCAACTCAAGAGCGTGATCAACGGTATAACGCGCGATGGTTTTTAAGAGTTTTTCGCGCTCGGTTTGATCCGTCATAGAGCGCTGCTGTTCGAGTAGGCGATCGAGCTTGGCATCGCTGTCATATGGGTTCCACTTTTCGCCGCTGTGGTACATAAAGTAAGCCGTGTTGTCGTAATCTAGCGTCCAACCGCCCCAACCTTGTTGGAACATCGCGCCTGTTTTGCCATTGGGAATGATGTCATTGAGCATGATGTTGCTCTCGTAGGGTTTGATAGTGGCGTTAAGACCAATGATTTGCAGATAGCTCGCAATGGCTTGAGCGACTTCATTAAAGGTGGCATTGTTGCCGCGAATATCGATTTGAATCGACGTCCCTGGTTTCACCCCCGCTTCTTTTAGCAAGGCTTTCGCTTTGGCTGGGTCGTAAGGCAGCGGCTTTAACTCTGGGTCATTACCAAAAGAAATGCTGCTTTGGAAACTGGTGATGGCCTGGGCTTGGCCACCTAAGATGGCATCGATAATGGTCTGACGATCAACGCCGTAAATAATGGCTTTGCGCACGCGAACATCTTCGGTAATGCCGTTTTTGGTGTTAAAGCGCAGCGCATACACGCTGGGGCTAGTGGCCGACTCAATTGATAATTTGGCGTCTTTTTCAATCGTCGGGACCATAGAAATCGGGATAATTGGTGGCACCACCATATCAACGCGGCCCGATTGCAGCTCGGCGACAGCGGTGGCTGGCTCGGCAATAAAGCGGTAGTGCAAGTGGTCGAGTTTTGGGGCGCCGCGCCAGTGTTTCGCAAAGGCGGTTAAGGTTACGCCGACTTTGGGATCGTATTGAGTGACTTGAAAAGCGCCGGTGCCAATTGGGTGGCTATTAAAATACGCTTCGCCTTTTTCCTCAATGTATTTTGGCGGAACAATCATTGCGCCATAACCCGATAATTTGGTCAGTAACACTGGGTCGGGCTGGCTGAGGTAAAAATCGACCGTGTTGTCATCGACGATGGTCACGTTTTCAATCGCAGAGTAATTAGACCGCTGCGGCCCTTTGCGACCTTCCTCCCCCAGTAAGCGATCAAAGGTGTATTTTACCGCCTCGGCATTAAAGGGTTCGCCATTTTGGAATGTGACGCCTTGACGCAAGGTAAAGCGAATGCGTCGCCCGTTGTCGAGCTCTTGCCAGTGGGTGGCGAGGGCCGGTTTTAACGTCAAGTCGGTATCGCGATAGGTCAAGCCGTCAAAGATATTGGTGGCTACGGTTGACCAAGCCAACAAATAGGTGTCGATAGGGTCCCAACTGCCGGGATCTTGAGAGGTCGCGACATTTAATGTGCCGCTGGCGAGGGCTGGCATGCTCATCGCCAGAGAAGAGGCCATCAAAAGGGGCGCCGCAAGTTTGCTAAGGGAAAAACGTGGGTTCATCGTAAACTCCATTTACTGTGAGGTGGTGAGGCTATCTCCTAGCCTCTTTCGGTCACAGACAAGGCATGGCATAAACTAAGCGATGCCTTGTCTGCTCGTCTACATCGTTTTGTTAAGCGGGTTGTGCGACCCAATGCCCTTGCGAGATCTCTCGATAACACAAAGCGTCAGGCTCTTGTCCAACCGCTCGGATCGGGCTTGGAATTTCGCCGGTCATCGCAACGTGTTGGCGCTCGCGAGTGGGGTCGGCGACGGGCACGGCTTGCAATAACTTTTTCGTATAGGGGTGCTGAGGCGATTCCATGATCTGTTGTCGGGTGCCTAACTCGGCAATTTGCCCGAGGTAGAGCACGGCAATTCGGTGACTGATTTTTTCGACCACCGCCATGTCGTGACTGATAAACAGCAGTGCGATGCCTTGTTCGCGCTGAATTTCCATCAATAAGTGGATGATTTGTGCCCGAATCGTCACGTCGAGCGCAGACAGGGCCTCATCGGCAATGATCAGTTTAGGTTTGCAGGCCAACACTCTGGCAATACACACCCTTTGTCTTTGGCCACCGGAAAACTCGTGCGGGTAGCGGTGGGCGTGTTCGGGTTTTAGGCCAACGCGTTTGAGCAATTGGGCAACGCGTTGATCAATCTCCGCTTTCGAGGTTGCCAATTGATGGGTTTTGATCGGTTCGGCAATCGAAAAGCCAATGGTTTTTCTCGGATCGAGTGAGGCGAACGGATCTTGGAAGATGTATTGCACGTCTTGTTTGAGTCGGTGCTGTTCGCGCGCGCTTAATTGATCAATGGCTTGGCCGTTAAAAATCACTTGCCCAGAGGTCGGGCTCTGCAGTTGCTGAATGGTTCGGCCAATGGTGGATTTACCCGAGCCCGATTCACCGACCAAGGCCAGGGTTTCGCCGGGATAAACGGTGAAATTGACGTGCTCAACCGCGTGAACTTGATGTGTCACGCCTTTTAGCCAGTGTTTTTTCACCGCAAAGCGCACCACCAAATCTTCGACTTTGAGCAAAGGCGCTTGATCGTAGCGAGCGGTGTCTTGAATGTATTCTTGACCAATGATGTGCTTTTCACCGTTGATCATTTGCGTCATCGGCGACTGTTTAGGGTGCACTTGACCTTGCATTGAGCCGAGTTTGGGCACGGCGCTGAGCAAGGTTTGGGTGTAAGGGTGTTGGGGCTTGGCAAAGAGTTGTTTAACGTCGCCTTCTTCAACTTTTTCCCCTTGCCACATCACCACGACATCATCGGCAATTTCCGCCACGACGCCCATATCGTGGGTAATGAAAATCACCGCCATACCGAGTTCTTTTTGCAGATCTGAGATAATGGCGAGGATTTGCGCCTGAATCGTGACATCCAAGGCGGTGGTGGGTTCATCGGCAATCAACAGTTTCGGGCGACAGGCGAGGGCCATGGCGATCATCACGCGCTGACGCATGCCGCCAGACAATTGATGAGGGTAGCGTTTTAACATGCTATCGGCATTGGGCAGACGTACCATCTCTAACAGGCGGTGTGCTTGTTTGAGCGCCTCGGCTTTGTTTTTTTTCTCATGTAACTGAATGATTTCAGCAATTTGATCACCCAAGGTATAAACAGGGTTTAGCGAGGTCATCGGCTCTTGAAAAATCATGGCAATGTCATTGCCGCGAATCGAGCGCATCTGTTGTTGCGACAGGGCGAGTAAGTCTTGCTTTTGGCCATCGTGTTCAAACCAGATATGACCGCTTTGATATTCGGCGCCTGACATGTCGGCTAAACGCATAATCGACTGTGAGGAAACCGACTTTCCCGAGCCAGATTCACCGACGATCGCCAGTGTTTTGCCAGCCGCAACCGAAAAGCTGAGGTTGTTGACCACCGTAGAGGCACCGAATTTTACTGATAGGTTTTCAACCGTTAGTAATGGGGTATCTTGTTTCGTCACAGTCATGTCCTTATGTTTGATGAAAAAGAAGATCGCGTGCAAAATGCCGCTTCTTATTCACACTCAGTGTCGTCCTGACACCGCTAACAACCGATTTAGGTTACATTTGTTTTACTATCATCGCTTTTTTTAGCATGACATCCACTCATATTAACGCATTAAGAATAACAAAATGTTATCATGTCGAGTGTTTGTCGAGCGGTAAACAAGCGCGACCAAGGATGAGTGAACATCAAGATATTACAAGGAAAGTCACCGTGAAATTTCGTCAAATCGAAGCGTTTCGCTACATCATGTTACGTGGTACCACCGCGGCGGCGGCAGCAGAAATGCACATCACGCAACCCGCTGTAAGCCGATTAATCAAAGATTTAGAAGTTTCTTTGGGTTTTATGTTGTTTGAGCGCTCAGCCAACCGTCTGATCCCCACCCCAGAAGCCAACCAGTGGTTTAAATCGGTAGAAGAGAGTTTTCTCGGTTTAGAAAAGCTGGCGGCCGTGGCCGATAAAATTCGCCATCAGGCACCCAGTGAGCTAAAAATTGCCTGTACTTCTGCGATTGGCACCTCTTTAGTGCCTTTGGCAATTAAAGAGCATCGACGCTATTTTCCCGATGAGCATTTTGCGGTGTTCACGCATTCGGTCTCTGAGATGGTGATCAAGCTGCAAAATCACGCGATCGATCTTGCGGTCGGGCTACCCGTGCCGCAGTTGCCCGGTATTGTGCAAGAAGAATTGGGCCAAGCGCGCTATGTGTTTGCCGCCCGGGATGATCACCCTTTGATGGCGAAAGAGCTCGTGGTCATTGAGGACTTGGTTGACCAATCTGTACTGACGGTGATCAACTCCGATCCCAACTATTGGTCGGCGTTAAACCACGTCCTAGACCCGATTGAAGATAAAATACGCCGGCATATTGGGATTGACACCTCGCACACCGCCTATGCGATGATCGAACAAGGTTTAGCAGTGGGCGTGTTAGAGCCTTTTGCCGCGCGAACCTGGCAAACCAGCCGAGTGGCCACGCGCCCGTTCGAGCCAGAGATTCGCTACCCTTATGGCTTGGCTTATTCGACCAACGCCAAACACCACACGTCACTCAGTCGCTTTATCGAGTCTTTACAACTGGTGGCCAAAACGATGCAAGAATTTGATTAAATGAAACGCGGGTAATCGCCGGTCAAACAAAAGGGGAAGCGAGAGCGGTTGTGGGTCTATAACCGACCTTACTTCCCCTTTGTTGAGTTGGAGAACGAGCCCAATAAGGCCTTATGCCCAGAGCTCGATATCCATTACTTCGCCATTAACGGCTTCCACCAGGCATCGTTGCTCAGATACCAACTGACGGTTTTGCGAATGCCTGTCTCGAACGACTCGGCAGGCTGATAGCCAAGCTCATTATTGGTCTTGGTGGCATCAATGGCGTAACGACGGTCGTGGCCGGCTCGGTCTGTCACATAAGTAATCAGCGATTTCGATTGTCCGGCGGCGACCGCTTTTCCTTGCGGGTATTTTTGCGCTAGGCTCGGTTCGGCGGCAAATGCTTCATCCATCAACTCACACACTAAGTTAACAATATCGATGTTTTGCCATTCGTTGTGGCCGCCAATGTTGTAATTCTCACCCAAACGGCCTTTCTCAAGCACCAGTTCGATGCCTCGGGCGTGATCTTCAACATACAACCAATCGCGCACTTGCTTGCCATCGCCGTAAATCGGCAGGGCTTGGTCGTGCAAAATATTGGTGATGATCAGCGGAATTAACTTCTCTGGGAAGTGGTAAGGACCGTAGTTGTTTGAGCAGTTCGACGTCGTCACTTCTAGGCCGTAAGTGTGATGATACGCGCGCACTAGATGATCCGAAGCCGCTTTTGATGCCGAGTAAGGCGAATTTGGCGCATAGGCGGTTTCTTCGGTAAAGGCGGGGTCATTGGGCTCTAATGTGCCGTAGACTTCATCGGTCGAAACGTGGTGAAAACGGTGTGCTAATGGCGCTTGGCCTTGTGATTTGGGCTCGTCAATCCAGCATTGCTTAGCCGCTTTGAGCAAACTGTAAGTGCCGAGAATGTTGGTCTCAATAAAGGCATCTGGGCCGGTAATAGAGCGGTCAACGTGCGACTCTGCGGCAAAGTGGACTATGGTGTTGAGCTGGTGCTGTTTGATCAAAGATTCCACTAAGGCGGTGTCGCAAATATCGCCTTGTACAAACGTAAAGTTGGGGTTTTGTTCAACCGAAGCCAGATTCGCGCGGTTGCCTGCATAGGTTAACGCATCGAGTACGATGACCTTGTCGTTCTTGTGTTGTTCTAGCCAGTACAAGGCGAAGTTTGCCCCGATAAAACCGGCGCCACCGGTTACTAATACATTGCGTTGTTCCATGAATGACATCGTCCAATAACGGTAAATAAAAGCCCGCAACCCTCAAGGTCGCGATTTGAATTGACTAACCTAGTAGAAAATGACGATCGAGTCTATTGTCGACGGCTAAATTCTTGTTAAAAAAACCTTCCTTTGTCGAATGAGGTGACTGGGCTGTGATAGGCGTGCTTTTAAAACCCGTAGGGCACCGAAAGCATAAACAAAGTAGAGAAAGACGATGGAAAATGCCCCTGGTGTGGGCTGGACTGAACCATCAAGTATTGACATCAACAAACCATTGACATCAAGTCATTGACCAAAGCTTGTCATTAAACTTTCAACTGGCAGGGGGGCGTGAATGTTATGGTATTGATGTAATGTTACGGTATTGGTCTAAGGCGCTAACGAGTGAGTCGGTTAGAGTGAGCGTTGCCCCCATTGTCTTGTCGATATTGCGAGTCGCCTTATTAGGCATCAGCCATGTCGGTCGGCTATCTCGATTGGCAGGCTTATGATGTAACCATGACAGATAAATAGTTTAGAACTATTAATTGGATAGGTTCAATCGACTTTACCTAAAGCGGCGCTGTGATAGAGTTCAAACCAAGCAGGTGTGATGAAAAAATAATCTGGCAAGGTAGTAAAAATTGAACAATACTGACCTTACTGGTTTAAGCGCCTTAAATAGATAATTACTTGGAATATAAGAAAAGCTTGTCGTTCCTCATGTCGTTTATATAAGAGGTTCACGAGATCATCAACGGAAAGCGGAGTACACAATGAGCAATCAAAATCAGTCTTCAGGCAAATGCCCTGTTATGCATGGTTCGGTTACCTCGAACGAAAACCCCAATGCACATTGGTGGCCAAATGCCCTCAATCTCGACATCCTGCATCAACACGATCGCAAACCCAATCCTATCGATGAAGATTTCAACTACCGTGAAGCGGTCAAAAAACTCGACGTCAACGCTCTTAAAGATGATCTTCGCCAATTGATGACTGACAGCCAATCTTGGTGGCCAGCAGACTGGGGTCACTACGGCGGCTTGATGATTCGTATGGCTTGGCACTCAGCGGGTACCTATCGCATTGACGATGGCCGTGGCGGCAGCAGCACAGGTAACCAACGCTTTGCCCCGTTGAACTCTTGGCCAGATAACGCGAGCTTGGACAAAGCACGTCGTTTGTTGTGGCCAATCAAGAAAAAATACGGCAACAGCTTAAGCTGGGCAGATTTGATGATTTTAGCCGGTAACGTGGCGATTGAAGACATGGGTCTAAAACCATTTGGCTTCTCTTTCGGTCGTGAAGACATCTGGCACCCAGAAAAAGACATCTACTGGGGTTCTGAAAAAGAATGGTTAGCACCATCGGGCAGTGAAGGGTCTCGTTACTCTGGTGAGCGCAACCTAGAAAACCCATTGGCCGCGGTGATGATGGGCCTTATTTACGTCAACCCAGAAGGTGTTGATGGCAACCCAGATCCACTGAAAACGGCTCAAGACATGCGAGTGACTTTTGCTCGTATGGCGATGAACGACGAAGAAACCGTCGCACTGGCTGCAGGTGGTCACACCTTTGGTAAATGTCACGGCAACGGCAATGCAGAAGACCTCGGTCCTGATCCAGAAGCGGCAGACATTGAAGATCAAGGTCTAGGCTGGAACAACAAAGTCGGACGCGGCATTGGCGGTAATACCGTCACCAGTGGGATTGAAGGCGCTTGGACAACCAACCCAACAAAATGGGATAACGGTTACTTCTACTTGTTGTTTACCTACGATTGGGAATTGACTAAGAGCCCAGCAGGTGCGTGGCAATGGGAACCGGTTAACATCAAAGAAGAAGACAAACCTCTTGATGCAGAGAACCCAAATGTTCGTCGCAATCCGATCATGACCGATGCCGATATGGCGCTGAAAATGGATCCGACTTACCGTGAGATCTCTGAGCGTTTCTACAACGACCACGAAGCATTTGCCGATGCGTTTGCTCGTGCATGGTTTAAGCTAACGCACCGCGATCTCGGTCCTAAATCGGCTTACATCGGTCCTGACGTACCGGCAGAAGATTTGCTTTGGCAAGATCCCGTACCAGCAGGGACTACAGACTACGATCTTGAGGCGCTCAAACAGGCGATTATTGACAGCGGTCTAAGCCAAACCGACATGATCACTACCGCTTGGGACAGTGCGCGTACTTACCGCAACTCTGACCGTCGTGGCGGTGCGAACGGTGCGCGTATTCGCCTTGCACCGCAAAAAGATTGGCAAGGTAACGAGCCAGAGCGTCTTGCTCATGTCTTGTCTGTGCTTGAGCCGATTGCTGAACAATTTGGTGCCAGTGTTGCAGATACCATCGTATTGGCCGGTAACATCGGTATCGAGCAAGCTGCAGCGGCGGCTGGCTTCCCAACTGAGGTTCCTTTTACCCCAGGACGTGGCGACACCACACAAGAGCTGACCGATGTGGAATCTTTTGAACCACTAGAGCCCGTCGCTGATGGTTTCCGCAACTGGCAAAAAGCCGACTATGTGGTTCAGCCAGAAGAAATGCTGCTCGATCGCGCCCAATTGATGGACCTCACCGCGCCTGAAATGACGGTGCTATTAGGTGGTATGCGCGTACTTGGTACCAACTACGGCGGGACAGGTCACGGTGTGTTTACCGATAACGTCGGTGCACTGACCAATGACTTTTTCGTCAACTTAACAGACATGCAGTACACGTGGAAACCGAAAGGCAAGAACGTTTACGACATCTGTGACCGCGAAAGTGGTGATGTGAAGTGGACAGCGACCCGTGTCGACTTGGTGTTTGGCTCAAACTCAATTCTTCGCGCTTATGCAGAAGTTTACGCACAAGACGATAACAAAGAGAAAATGGTCAAAGACTTCATCAAGGTCTGGACCAAAGTCATGAACGCTGACCGTTTCGACTTACTTGCTTAAGTCTTAACCCCAAGTGATAAAACACAACGCCGAGCTCAATGCTCGGCGTTTTTTTTATTTTTAAGCGGTGTGAGTTTATACCAATCTCAGACCATCTTGGCTTTCACTCTAAGGCGCGATTTGACCGCCGTTGACATCCAACACTTGTCCGGTGATGTAGCCCGAGCAAGCATGAGAAGCCAAAAAAGCAAAAGAAGGAGCGACTTCTTCACTGGTGCCAAAGCGCCCCATCGGAATTGAGTTGGCGATCGCGGTGCGGACTTCCTCGGATTTACCGTCGTGGAAAGCGGTATCAATGGTGCCAGGCGAGACAATGTTAAAGCGAATATTGTCCTTGGTAAATTCCTTCACCCAGTTTCGATGAATGTCGTGCAACCAAGCTTTAGAAGCGGCATAGATACCCGCGCCGACACCGCCTCCTTCGCGTGCTGCGATAGAGCCGGTGCTGATCACGCAACTCGTTTGCCCAGATTGCTCGGCCGAAGCGCGTAAAAAGGGAATCGAGTACTTGGTCATCATTAAGGCTGAGCGGGCATTGAGGTTCATCACGTGGTCATAAAACCCATCATCAATGCCTTCGAGTGGGCTTCTGCCCCCTAAGCCACCAGCGTTGTTGATCAAAATATCCAAGCCGCCAAAGTGATCGGTAAAGTCTTGAACCAGTTGCTGGCACTGCTCACTTTGGGTCAGGTCTGCGGCAAAAAAAGCCGCTTCGCCTTGCTCTTGATTCAGCTCAGCGACCAATTGAGTGACGGCATCGGATTGGCTGCGACCATTTAAGCCGACTTTCGCCCCCAATTGGACAAACAGTTTGGCGGCAGCCAAGCCCATGCCGATGGTGGAGCCGGTGATTAAAATGCGTTTTCCTGCGAGATCGTTAAACATATTGGGGTTACCTTATTCGAGAGGGAAGTTTTTGAATGACAATTAAATTGTAGTACAATACTACTTTAAAGGCTATTTTTACCCTAGGTCTATGATTTTATTTGTGATTAGCCACGCATTTAGCACGTCACTAGCCCGCTGATAGGCCGTGGCCCAATTCGTGCTGTCCGTGACTCATGCTCGTATTTATCCGGTGCATTTGCTCACAAAAAAGGCCATTTTGTGAATAAAAAGAATAAATGCGCGTTCAAATTACCTGTATTCCGTACCAAAATGAATGGGATGTAATGAGTGTAGGGTCAATGGTAACTGGGTGACGGGTCATGTTGTTGGGTAAAAAAACGCAAATAGAGGAGAGAAATCACGGCCGATGACAATTTTTATGGTATATTGGTATTAAATACTACTAATTATTTTAGGTTGAACGCACCATGGCGAATTCTTTTTCTTCAATCTCTGGCTCAAAGCGCAGCTTGCACGTTCAAGTGGCACGAGAGATTGCTCGAGGAATTTTATCGGGAAAAATTGAGCAGGGTTCTATCTTACCTGGTGAGATGTTCTTGTGTGAGCAATTTGGCGTGAGTCGCACAGCGCTGCGAGAAGCGGTTAAGTTGCTCACTTCAAAAGGCATGTTAGAGTCAAGACCTAAAGTCGGTACGAAAGTGGTTGAAAGAGCGTATTGGAACTTCCTTGACTCACAATTGCTCGAGTGGATGGACGGTATCACAGATAAAAGCGTTTTCTACCGTCAGTTTCTCGGCTTGCGTTTGGCGATTGAGCCAGAAGCTTGTCTATTGGCCGCCAAATACGCCACCGCTGAGCAACGCATTCAATTGTCTGAAGCCTTCCAGGAAATGTGCACAGTTGCCGAAGCACAGCCCTTCGATCAGCAAAAGTGGACTCAGGTCGACATGCGTTTTCACGATCTGATTTTCCGCTCAACCGGCAATGACTTCTACTTGCCGTTTGGCAATATTCTCAAGACCATGTTCGTCAACTTCTTTATCCACTCTTCAAAAGATGGCGGCACGTGCATTAATGAGCACCGCACGATTTACGAAGCGATCATGGCGGGCAATGGTGAAAAAGCGAAATTGGCGTCGGTCACTCACCTCAATGAGAACAACCATCGATTGCAAGCACTCGAAGAACAAAATCAAGCGCTATTAGCTGAGAGTGACATTAAAAAAGCGGTATAATTATCGCCTTCGTTGGTTCAAAAAAGAGAACATTGCGTTCTCTTTTTTTATTGTCAGAGGAAAATACCTTGCAACATCTACAACCGCGACTGGGTCGCAAGTGGACATTATTGTTTTTGGTGATCATCAGTGCCTTCCCCCCCCTCACCACGGATTTGTATTTACCGGCCTTGCCGCATATGGTCGAAACACTGAACACATCACAAACCTTAATCAACCTGACGTTAAGCGGTTATTTTGGTGTCTATGCCGCGGGTTTGCTGTTTTGGGGGCCTTTGAGTGAAAAGTTTGGTCGCAAGCCGATCATGTTAGTCGGCATCGGGCTTTATATTCTCGCCAGCTTGGCCTGTGCGGGCAGTTATTCCGTGGAAATGCTGATTGGGTCACGGGTATGTCAAGCGTTTGGCGGCAGTGCCGTCACAGTGGTAGCGACCGCGATTGTCAAAGATATGTACCAAGGCCGCGAGCGAGAAAAGATCATGGCCACCATCATGTCGCTGGTGATTATTGCCCCCATGATTGCGCCAGTATTAGGCGCGTTTTTATTGACGGTCGGCAACTGGCATTGGATGTTTATTGCTTTGGCGATATTTGGCGCTGTGTGTTTGCCCTTTGCTTTGGCCTATCGAGAAACTTTGACTGAAAAGTATACCGGGTCAGTGTTTCGCGCTTGGGGGCGATTGTGGGTAGTGACACAAAATCGCGCTTTTTTGCAGTTACTGTTGATTTTTTCTTTACCTGCGTTGGCGATGATGGCCTTTTTGGCGGCGGGCTCTTATGTCTACATCAATGGCTTTGGCCTTACCGAGCAGGTATTTAGTTACTTTTTCGCTTTTAACGCCTTTTGCGCATCTTTTGCCCCGCGGGTCTATTTAAAAGTGACGCGTTATATCTCGATACCCGCGATGATAAGCTGCAGTTTTCTTGGTTTGACCTTATCGGGCGTTGCGATGACCTTGTTAGGGGCCAGCAGTCCCTACGTATTTGCATTATTGGCGGCGACGGCGACCATGTCGGTCATCTCTTTGCGGGTGCCGGGTACGAACTTAATGTTAGAACAACAAAGCAAAGATACGGGGTCGGCGGTGGCGGTGATCCAATTCTCAACCATGATGTGTGGCGCGCTTGGCATGTCGATTGTCTCGCTTAACCCAGACACCATGTTACAAAACCTTGCCTGGATTCAATTGATTATTGGTTTCGTTGGTGGTGTGTTGTGGTGGCGGGTCAAGCGTCGCGACTTCGTGGTTGATAAGTTGCCACAAATGGAGTCTTAACCCGTTTTTCACCGGTGAGTTAAGGGGCAGTTTGATGACTTGTGCCCCTTTTTTGATCCTGTGCTTAATCGCCAGCGCTGAGCGAGTGTTCCATCAGTACCAAGCGTAATTTAACCGATATGGAGAAGACGAGATCAAGCCATCGCTGGTCACGCCAGTTCGCTCGGCTTGGTTCCAGCGCAGTTCAATGCCGAGCAGGGTTTGATCATAAGAGGCACTGGCTTGATATTCCAATAAACCGGCCAACTCCCAACGCGAGTCCAGTAACCATTGGCCTTCTAAGCGCACAGTCCCGCCCAAACCACTGTCGTTACTTTGGCTGACAGAGGTTGACTCGCCATATCGATCGCTTATGACATCGCCATTGTCGACTTGGTTATAGCCAAGTGCGATGCGTCCTGCCCATTGCCAAGTGCGATTTTCCTCGCTTAGCCACTGCAGTTGTCCGCCGGCACTGAGAAATTGTTTCGGACTAAAGTAACCACCATTACCGAGCGAATAGTCGTTTTGATTTTCTTTGTAATGCATCCAAGACAAGTAAGGCCCGAGGCGAAGGTAGTCAAATGGATAAGACAATTGACCGGCAATATCTTTACTCAACCCCGTGCTGATACTGAATTTTTGATTACTGCCAACTTCAGTGCCTTCAATCCAAGCCCAGTCAAGCTGCGCACTCGATGACCAGGTACGGTCCCATTGGTAATTGAACAAGGCGCGAGCGCCATTGGCACTGACACTACCCCAAGATTCGCCCTCTTCTTTGCTGCCTGTGGTACTGAGCAAGGTGTCATCGATAGGATCGCGATAGAGGCTGGCAGCATAAGTCCACGGGTCAGCAAACCAAACCCCGGAGAGCAGGGCAAACCATCGCGCCGGCAAGTCGTTTTGAGGCTGCTGATAAGTCAGGCGAGCAAGGGCGTTTCCGTCGGCGTCTTGTCGACTGGCAAAGGCTTGTAACTGAGTGGCCTTGGTGTTGGTCAGGACGTTGTTTTCGGTATTACTGCCGCCTTGATAAGCGAAATACGAAGCCTTTAGCCCGTACTGATCGCCTTGATGGCGACGCGTATAACCCAGAGAATACTGCTGGCTTTGCAAACGGGTTAAGTCACTGCCAGTGTCGTTATTTTGCCAATCAAATCCTGCGGATAACTCGGTTTGCTCCGCCTGTTCTGCGTGTTTGTCTAAGGCGTAGAAGCGGTCAAATTGTTTGCGAGACCAAGCGGTTTGCTTTTGCTTTTCGGTTAGCGCCTCTTGCACAGAAGGGTAAGAGTGAGCAAATTGATCCAAGATCGGGTCTTGGCGATCAAAGCTATCGACCAAGGCCTTGGCAAACGTGTGATTGTTCGGCTGACGGGAAATCAGTTGAGCAAAAGCCCACTGCCGTTGACCGCGATGGTTAAGTTTGGCTTGTGTCCAAGCGTAAATCTCCATCTGCTGGTCGTTTAACTGGCCTAGGCTTTGGATAGCCTCGGCCATGATTTCACTCTGGTGGTACTCTTGCTGCTGAAAGTGGCCTAACTGGCGTTTGGCATAGCCCTCAATACAGAAATTGAGTAAGTTTGCTTGGGTGACGTGTTGACACGCCAGTTCAAACGCTTGTGGCTCTTGGCCCATTTTTTCCAGCGATAACACTTGGCCATATAAGTGCCCCGAGGTGGCAAACAGCGAGTTCGCGGCTTGCCATTGTTGCGCGTCAAAGCGTTGCCAAGCGGCGGCATTGATCACCGTCTTGGCGATGGTCGGTGCTTGTGCTATCAGTTGTGTTAACTCGGCTTGATCGTTGTGCTTTATTGCCTCGGTGATCATGCCTTTTAAGGCGGTATCCCGCCCATCTTTCGCATTGGTATTGGGACCGGTGATCGCCAAGGCATGTTGAAAATGATCTAACGCTTGGCGATACTGAGAGCGACTGAGCAAAATCCAGCCGACGAGACGTAAGCGTGCAGGGTTATTTTGCGCAAACGCGGCTTTAGAGGCACTCGACACCGTTTTGTTAGGCAGCTTTTTCCATTGTGACTTGCTCTGCCGACTCAAGCGAGAAAACAGCGCTTCCACCGGGTCAACAACGAAGTTGCGCCGACTACTGGCCTTGGGTTGTTGTTCACTTTCCTCCGCCTGTGACTGCAAGCGCAACGCAATACGCAGCTGCGCGGCAATGGTGTCTAAAATCGCCTTTTCCGGCTGCCAGGTTGGGTAGGTGTGTTTTAAACGTTGTAATTCTTGCATTGCCGAGTCGGTGCGCTGCTGGCGAATATAGTGCCACAAAGCAAAGGTATCGACCTTAGCGCCGAAGAGCTCTTGGGCATTGAGTTCGGCGCTTTGCTGATCGAGGGCCTGTTTTTGGTACTCGACGTTCACGGTATTCGCCGATAGTGCAAAGGAGACACACACACTAAGCAAAAGTGGGGGAGTCGAGTGCCGCATCATGGTTGAGGGTTCTCCTTAAGTAAGGCAAGTTGCGACAGCAGAATTAAACTCGCAGAGTAATAATCGCTGTCTTTATCGATGTTGGGTAAGCGCGCTGCTAAGTTCACTGGTGCCGTCTCCTTGGTAAGCATTGGGGGAGAGGTTTGTTGGTGGTGCTGGCGATACACTTGCTGCACACTGGTGGCGATCGCTTGCATGCCACTATTCATGGTGTACTCTGCGTGTGAATTGTCGATCAGGTTGACGGTCGCTGGCACATTATCTTGTTGCCAAAAATCAATAAAAGGCGTCAGCAAAGCGTGATCGCCGTGCTCAGACATGGCTAAGTACAGAGGAATACGACACGCGTTATAAGCGTAATCGGGCGAAAGTGTCCCTTCAAGTGACAATCCACGCGCGTTTAACATCACCCAATCTGGCGGTAGGTGCCATTGGCCAAATTGCGCCAAATGGATCAAGTGTTCACCGGACAGGTACAGCTGATGCCAAATTGGGTCTTGCGTCTGTTGGCTAAATGCTTCGAGCGCAGGAAACACCCAATAAGATAAGTTTAATTGCACTCGTGCTTTATCCGGTTCAAAGCCGTACTCGGCAGGTAGAAGTATTAAATGGCCAAAACGTCGCGCGATCAATTTGGACTTAACCGTGGCTAAGGTTTGCAGTGCCGCTTGTTGCCAACGGGGCTCCTGCCATTGCTCAGCGGCGAGCAGTAATGCCCAAGCAATGAGAATATCGCCATCGGAGGCGTTGTTGGTATCGCTAACACACGCCCTGTCTTGGCTTGGACAAGGCTGATATTTCCAACTGTACAAGTGATCGTCGCGAGCGAGTACCTTTTGAGTCCATTGCCACATTTGTTGAAAGGCACTTTTGTCTTGGGCATAAACGGCGAACAACATGCCGTATCCCTGGCCTTCACTATGAGAAATGTCTTGATTGGCGGTATCAACCACTCGGCCGTGATCCAAAAAGCGTGCTTTGTAGTGTTCCCAATCGTGTTGAAATGGGCTGCGTTCAGGTGGCGAACAATGGCTGACCCCCAGTGCGACGAGCACGGCAAGTATCCCTTTTTTGACGCGGTGTGAGATTAATTCTGCCATTGTTCTTCCACCTGACGATGTTTGCGTTTTAGTAAAATAAACGCCAATATCGCAACGAGAATGACTAAGCTGACGGTAATAATTAGCCAGTACCAAGGGTTTTGTGATAGCCAGGCGCGCACTTCCATAAAGGTCTCTTCGTGGCCGATGTTATAAGGTGCCGAGGTTTGCATTACCAAAGCCGGCTTCTCGGCGCTTTGCCAAGCAAAAAAGTCACCGCGTACTTGTCCCCACATTTGATTGTCAACCAGCTCTTCGGTACGTTTCTTGAGAAGTTCAGCGCTGTCAGCGGTGAGGATAACCAAGGTCCCCACTTGATCAGATAAAGGGTTTTTAGTGCCAAGTAAGATAGACAGTGGGCCTAAACTGCTTTTTTGCTCAGTAAAAGAGCTGGCGGCAATGGGTTCTGCCTGAGATTCTAATGGCTGTTGAGCGACCAAGTTATACAGGGTGTTTTGCAATCGGTACGCCCAGTTTTTGGTTTTGGTGATCGAGGTAGTGACATTGTCAAACAGCGCTGGGCTTAATTGCTCAGGAGTGGCCAAGACGATGGCATTGGCAGAAAGCTGAGCTGGAATGTCATTTTCGATCGCGAGATTAGGCAAAATATTACCCGCCGATTGCGCCATTTTCCCGATCAGCGTTAGAGCAGGCGATAACATCGATGGACTCGCAAGGTAAATATTACTCACTTCTTGATTGTTAAACTGAGCAAAGGGGTAACCGGTTTGCGTCATCAAACGCAAGTCGGGTTGACGGGCAATGTGCGATGCCTCGGGTATGGTGATCTCTGAGGTATTGTTGAGATTAAAGCGCAAGTAGCCGCCGTAGACATCGGTACATTGACCTGAGACTTGTGGGGTATTTTGGTTGACGTAAAAGTTGAGGTTATTAAAACCACCACTAAAGTAGCGCGCGGGGATGGTAAAGACAAAGTCTCGGTACGCGTGGCCTTGAACTTCATCGAGCGGCACGGAATGCACCACATCGCCATTGACCGAAATATTTAAAATTGACCCAGTGCCAAAGCCAGCGCCATAACCAAAATTGAGCGACAGTTTGATCTTGGCATTTTCAGCCGGGTAAAAATCGGCGGGTAAGCGCACGGTCATATTTTGACTGAAACTACCGCGACCAGTGAAATACAGCGGCGCTTGCCCAAGTTGACTAAAGGCATAGGTCTTTCCAGGGTGAAGCACCATACGCTGCTGATCTAAGGTTTCTACCGAGTTGTGTTGGCTCAAAATGGTCAGTTGATCATCGGGATTGAGCACGTCATCCATATGAGCAAGCGTATCGGCCGCTTGGATCACGTCGTCTGCCGTCACCCCTGAGACCAATAAACGATAGTGACGTTCGCGGGCCGATGAGCTTGTGGTAAACCCCTCGGCCTTTGAGGTTTGTTGAATGAGTAAGAAAGGCCCTTTGATTTGTTGATAGACAGCGTCACTGATCAAGGGCTTTAACGCCTCACGGGTGGCCGCCACAATATGCAATTGCTCCTGAGGACTTTGCTTGGGTAAATACCAACTGCTGCGTCCATTGTTGTTCGCACCTGGTGATGATGTGTCGTCGGGGGCGCTTGCGGGGAAGATAGTATGGTGTGTAAAGGTTACGGAGCGGTACTGTTCGCGAATCGCCACTCCTTGTGCAATTAACGGTAACGCTTTTTGGCTCAATGGCTTGAGTCCTTTATCACCATCGATAGTAAAAATGTCCGCCTGATGTTGGCCACCGATACCGGGGTGAAAAAATCCAGACAGGGATTGTAAGCGCATCGGCTTGGCTTCAATAGCATCGTCTATCGACAGCGTTGAGCGGTTTAAATTAATTTCGGTCCAAAGCTCGGGTGCGTCTGGGTCTTGGCAGAGTTGCGAGTGCTGGCTGACCGCAAAGGTGAGGTTGTTGTATTCAGCGCGCCATAAGTCTTTGGGTATCGAGAGGTCGGCCGAGATCAGGGGTTTGTTGGCATTGAGCTCGATTTGACCAATGGTAATATCATTAAAGCGTATCGACAACACCGATTGGCGTTGTAATAACGCAATCGACGTGGTGGCCTCTAGATGTAACTGAGCCGATTTAATTGAGGCAAGCGGTGAGACTGGAATCGAAATGTTGGCCGACGCGCGTTCCCCTTCGAGCCGCAAGGTGTTATTGCCGCCGTAAAATGGACTGAGTTCTAATTGGTGATGAACCATCGCTTGCGCTTGACTGGCCCACAGGACAACTAGGGTGGAAAGCAGAACTGCCGACAATCTGCGTAAGTGATTTAAAAAAGTCATAGTCATCTTTGCTTTAGTCTCATCCATATATGGGTAAATAAAGGTTTTATGCCAATACTCAAAACGTGCTTTACACCAAAATAGTATGACACATGGCGAGCACGTCGGGATTGGAAGTTTTCCCAGCGGGCGCTGTCGCCGAGAGTAAAGGCAATAATCTGTTGATGTTCGTCATCGCTCTGGGCGACAAATTGAACCGCAATTTCGCCGCGCTGTGGCTGATAAAATCGCGACTCACATCGAATGGCTACAGGGGTGTGTATGCTGTGGGCGAAACTGGCCAACAACAATTGTTTGGGTAACTCGCCGTGCTCTGGGTTGTGTGACGGTGCGCCATGCTGTTGAGCCGTGGAGGGATCTAAACGCACTCTTGCCCCATCGACGCTAAGATCCACCAGACGGCCGGGCCAAGCATCACCATCATCACTGTATAAGGTCACTTCGTCATACGCGGGCAGA
Organism: Vibrio sp.; assembly: GCA_041587235.1. Lineage (GTDB taxonomy): Bacteria > Pseudomonadota > Gammaproteobacteria > Enterobacterales > Vibrionaceae > Vibrio. The sequence goes on along the minus strand of JBFGYW010000002.1, from coordinate 28,605 downwards.
CGGGAGTATTTGCGCAACTGTCTTTTTTCGATCAGCACTTCCAATAGCCCTAAACACAACACCAGATTGATGCTGTTCCACAACAAGACAATCAAAGTGAGCTCGGTATTGGTCGTGGTTTCAACTAAGCGATAAACTCCGGCCGCAGTGCCTAAAAAGAGCAGCAGTATCAGCCAGTAAAACACACTGGACAAAGACGAGATTGAGTCTTTGTCTAGGCTTTCTCCTTTGGGCGTGACTAAAAATGACGGCTGACGCGGGTTTTTGATCACCGTCAGCAAAGCCTGGAAAATAAAGGTACACTGCAACAGCTCATACAATTCAGAGACCAAAGGCCAGCGCTTTTTACCGAACAAGACATGGGATAAGCGAAAACTGATGATAATGTGTGGGATGGTATAGGCACATACCTCGAGTAGGGAGGCATTGATCAAATCCAGATCCAACAACAGATAGAGCAAGGGAGAAAGCAAAAATACCAAGCGCGCAAAGGGGAAAAACCAAAAGAGGATGGAGCTCATATAACCCAAGCGCTGTTTCCAACTGAGCGCCTTTCTCAGATAGGGTTTTTTGAGAAATAAGATTTGCGCCATCCCTTGTGCCCAACGTATTCTTTGTTGAATAAAAGAAGCAAAGGTTTCTGGTGCGAGGCCGCTGATCATCGGCTTGGCAACGTAGACCGATTTATAACCAAGTGAGTGGAGCTCAAGCGCGGTTTCAGCATCTTCGGTAATCGAATCCCCAGCAATCCCGCCTACCTGATCTAAATGACGGCGACGCAACACCGCTGCCGAGCCACAAAAGAAGGTCGCCGACCAAAAATCGAGCCCCTTTTGGATGACACCGTAAAACATATCGTTTTCCGATGGCATGCGATCAAAAGCAGAAAAATAGTTTCGCTCTACCGGATCTGGGTTGATCATAAAATGCGGGGACTGAACTAAAAACACATCGTCGTCGTCAATCATCCAAGGTACGGTACGGGATAAAAAGTCTGTTGTCGGTACGTGGTCGGCGTCGAGAATCACCACTAAATCGCCTGACATATTGACTAAGGCGCTGTTGATATTACCGGCTTTGGCGTGTTCATTTTTGGCGCGGGTGTGGTAATGTGCCCCCATTTTTTCACACAGAGCTTGCAGCTGATGACGTCGCTCTAGCGCTTCTTTGGCCGCCTCTTGATTGTCTTGATTGATCTTTTGATCGGTGCCGCCATCATCGAGTAAGTGAATCGACAACTTATCGGCTGGGTAGTCCAGCATTATTGCCGCACGCAAGGTGATTTCAAGCATTTCCGCTGGCTCGTTGTAACTTGGGATCACCACATCGACCTGAGGGTGCTGTTCGTGGCGATAGCCTTGCAAACTTCGCTCGGGACGGTTTAATGGGTAGACGTTAATAAAACAGCCAATAATATGAATAACAAAGGAGTAGAGCTCAGCGGCAAACAGTAACCACATCGCAATTAACGACAGGATCTCTTCACTTTCCATCGTGTATAAGCCGCGCCACATCAAGTAACGAACGGACAGCGTACAACTCATCAAAATGGCAATAATACGATAGACGTCATGCCAGCGACTGTGTTGCAGAGCGTCGGTTGAGGCGGCGTAAACAAAAGCCATCACCACTAAAGACATGCTCAATTGCGACATGGCGTTTAAGGGAATGGCAGAAAACGCCATCAATAATAACAAGCAGCAGACAAAAAACGTTTTGAGCAACCAGCCAGAGCTTGACGGGAGCCGAGATTGGCAGCCTGCATGATGGGCGCCGGACTGCGTTGATGAGGCCTTTTTTGAATGATCACTTGAAAGGGTAGGCATGCAAAGGTCCGTCGGTTTTGAATAAAATTTGCGAGCTAGGGCGATGTCGCAACCAAATCTCATCGGGGTAAAACTCAATCATCAAATCATTTTGGTAAAAAAAGCGCGCAACATGGTGACGGTGACGACGGCTTTCGCGAGCAAAGGGAATCAGTAATACGGTCAGCAAAAAACTGCCACCACTCAGCGCGATAGCAAAGACAAACAGCCAATCGGGCATCAGTTGCGGGATGGCAAAAGTAAACACCAGCATGCCCAACCCCGTCACTAAGGTACAACGAGACAATGTCAGCGCGGCGTGATAGCGGCGCATACTGACTTCTGCTATTAAGAAAGCCTCAATGTGTTCGTGCCAGTGCAGTTGCTCTTTGGAATCGAGTGGCCAATATTGCTCTGCGATTTCGTGCTTATTTCGTGACGCCATTTTTTACCTGTATCGATAACATCGCGGTGGCTAAATTCGATGAAGTTGTCGCCAGTCATCACCTCAGCAGATAAGTGGATTATTCATTTGGAGGCCCCATGATTGGGTTAATCACAATGAGTGAACGGGCAGGCAACGCATCTCGTCGCACTTGCTTACGGTATAAGTGCACTTACTTACGGTATAAGTATAGACAAAAGACAAAAATGTGATGAGCCTTGGTTAAACCAACACCTATGATAGGCTTTTGGTTAGATTTAAGGCAAACTAAAGTTAAGATTTTGTTGATATTTTGACATAGTGACGTCAATCGCACCTTGGTGAATCCCGCCCATGAATGAACCGGTATTACCCCATATCGATGGCTTTTTACAACATATCGCCCCGTTTGATCAGCTGCCAGCGAAAGCGCTAGCAGAAATCAGTCGCGAAGTGGAAATACGCTATTTTGCCAGTGGCGAGATGGTGATTCACGCGCAAGACCCAGCGCACTATTTGTATGTGATTCGCCGCGGCTCAGTGGAGCAAAGAAAGCCGGATGGGGTCTTGCGTGCGCGTTTGGGTGAGGCGGATTTGTTTGGTTTTGGCTTGTTGTCATCAGCGAGCGATGCGCCCCATTACCAAGTGATGGCGATTGAAGACACCTTATTGTATTTGATCCCTTATCAACGGGTTGCCAAATTGTGTCACGACGACCCCAAACTGGCTGATCATTTTGCCTTTCAAGTTCAGGCGCGTCTGCAATCGGCACTCAATGTGGTGTGGTCGCAAAAAGAAAAAGGGTTGTTTTTTAAAAAGATTGATGAAGTGACTTGCGGGGCGATCGCCAAAGTCGATGTCAATGATTCGATTCAGTCAGTAGCAAAAACCATGCGAGTAAAGGTGCGCAGTTCTTGTGCGGTGGTGTTTGAGCAAGAGCGCATTGTCGGCTTAGTCACTGATCGCGACCTCACATTGAGAGTGATTGCCGAAGGGGTGGATATTCACGCACCGATTTCAACGGTGATGACACCTGATCCCATGACCATCAACACCGATGATTTGGTGCTTAAAGCCGCCTCGATCATGATGCAAAATGACATTAAGTGTCTGCCCATTCTACAGGGTAATAAAGTCAAAGGGTTACTGACCACCAACCACCTAGTGCAAAACCATCGCGTACAAGCGATTTTCTTAATTGAAAAAATCAAGTACTGCCACAGCACCAGTGAACTGGCCAAGCTCAGTGTCGAGCGCCAAGCGATCTTTGAAGCGTTAGTCGATGGGCAAGTGGTGCCGAGTATCACTGGTCAGGTGATGTCGATGATCATGGATGCTTACACCCGGCGTCTGATCGCCATTGCCATCGATAAACTCGGTGAACCGCCGTGTCGTTTTGCGTGGATTGTCGCTGGCTCTCAGGCGCGCAATGAAGTCCACATGTGCTCAGACCAAGACAACGCCATTGTGCTAGCCAACAAGGCCAGTCGCAACGACAAGCTGTATTTTCAACATTTGTCGATGATGGTGTGCAATGGCCTTGCGCGCTGTGGCTACCCCTTGTGCAGTGGCCGATTTATGGCCGCCAACCCCGCGTGGTGTCAGCCCGTCACGGTGTGGAACCAGTATTACCACAAATGGATCAGCAACCCTGAGTACGAAAGCCTGCTCAACTTAACCGTGTTTCTCGAAACCCGCACCTTGGTTGGCGACGCCGAGCTAGAAGCGCAAATGCGCAGCCCTCTTGGTCACCACTTATCCGATCAAAGCGGCTTTTTAACCAATTTGGTTAACGACATTAATCGCACTAAGCCGCCATTGGGTATTTTTAACAGTTTGGTACTGGAAACCTCTGGGGAAAACTCGCGCACCCTCAATATTAAAAAGAATGCCATCAATATTATCATTGACCTAGCTAGGGTATATGGCATTGCGGCAGGCAGTGATGTGCAAAGCACAGAAGGGCGCTTTCAGGCTGCTTATCAGGCGGGGATCATGAGTGAAGAAACCTGTGATAACGTCGTTAAAGCGTATCAATATTTGCTCTCGGTTCGACTGTTTCACCAACGCGATGTCTTAAAATACGGCAAGGTGGCCGATAGTCAAATCGATCCCCAAGCGATCAGTCACTTTGAGCGTCAGCATCTCAAAGACGCGTTTCGTGTCATCTCCGATCTGCAAGAAGCGGCGAAACTCAAGTTTGGGATGTACTGATGATCAATTGGAATAGACTGTGGACTTCATCACCGCTCAGTCGTTATCAGCGCAAACGCAAACAATGGGCTGAGCGTGTCGCCTTAAACACCAATGAGCAAACTCGGCAAGCTTATCCTTGGCCTGAGTCGGTTAATGCTATGTTGCTCAATCCGACGATCGAGAGTCACACCCTTTGCCAAGCGCTGGATTACTTAGTTTTTGATATTGAATGCAGTGGCTTAGATGCCGAAAAAGACACAATATTATCAATCGGATGGTTGAGTATCGAGCAGCAAAGTATCAAGCTCAACAGCGCGCAGCACTACTATATTGCCCCCGATGCGCCAAGTGCGATGGATAAAGACGCGGTGGCGGTTCATCAAATCATGCCCAAACACTTACAGCAGGGCATCGCCATTGAAACCGCTTTTCAGCGCCTTTTTGACGCTGCGCAAGGCAAGGTGTTGGTGGTGCATGGCAAATGTGTTGAAGTGGCTTTTATGGCGCAGTTTTTTGCCCGTTATTATCAAACGCCCTTACCGCCGTTTTACTGGTTAGACACCTTGACGTTAGAGAAAAATAGCTTGCAAGCCAAAGGCGATTTTCAACAAGGGGTGACACTATCAGAAGTGAGGCAGCGCCATGGCTTACCCTCTTACCCAGAGCACCACGCTTTAAGTGATGCCCTCGCCACCGCGGAATTGTGGTTAGCGCAAATGCATCGTCGCGACCGTCAATCACCGGTGACGTTTGGCGAGGTTTTTGCCGTCAGCGAAAAGCCGCCTCGTCGTGAAGCCTTGTTTTAATCGCAGACGGTTGTCGTTCTAGCCTGGCCTTAACGCTTTTCCCCTGTGACTGCTGTGGGCATGTTGCGCGCTATTTGGTTAAGGGGTTTGGTAGGTCAAAGTTTCAAATTGCACGAGAGCGCTGCCATTTTCAAATTGATTATAGACGCCCGCTTTAAAATAGCTCAGTAAATGGCTCCAGTAATCAATTGGATAACTGACTTTAAGCTGCTCATCAACGTGGATCAACAGCAAGCTGTCGCCAACCGTGAGGGTCATAGCGGTGAAGTTGTCGAGATCGGCGGCGCCAAGATCATAGCGGTCATACGCGTTATCACAGCCATCGGGCGGATTGTCGACACTGCAATCTAGGCTATTGTTTTTGATGATTGCCCAGTAGTGTCCGTAAAGATCGTTGCGGTTTACCTCGTAGACAATTCTCACTAGGGGATGGGGGATATAGCCTGTCCCGGAGTCATCCTCTCCTTTGTTGTGTACTTGTAAGAAGGTGACGGCATCATTGGCACTGCTGGTACTCGACATGGCTGCTTCGATGCCAATCGGTTTAAAACTGGCCTTGAGCACGTAGTCTTCACCAGTAGTGTCAAAGTTATCGATTAGGCGAAGCTCAGAGCGCATTTTGTAACCCGACATGGCAAACGAGAGCGTTTCTTCACTGCCGTCGTAATAAAAGTAATCATTATAAAAATCAGCAAACTGTCCGGCTTTAACCAGATCGGATTTGTTGCCCTCTTCGCCGTCGGGGTCCGATTGTTGTAAATTCGCGCGTTCGAGGAGATCTTGCCAAGCGACATAGCTGTAAGGCGCACTAGCATCAGTGCTACTTGATGCGCTGGTGACCGTCGAAGTGGCGTCATCACTCACGCCATCGGCACTCTCAGATCCCGACTGGCAGCCGAGTAATAATAGGCTCAACAATGGTAACAGGTAACGAGAGTTGCGCGTGTTTTCACCGCATTGTGGGGTGGGGACTGGTTTTCGCATCGAGAGGTACCGAATGATTAATTTGTATTATTGTATATTCAAAGTAAATAAGGTGTCGTGATGTCTTTCACGATAACGAAGACGTAGATAAGCCATTTTTGTTGTTTTATCGCACATTATTGGTCGTTTTATTGATTTTTTGCCGTGATTGATCGGGTTCTTTGAAATACTTCACGGTGAGTTATGGGTATTTGTAGTATTAATTCTTGGTGTTTGCTGTGTTATTCGCTCGATTTGTGATGACTAGCAAGCTAAAAATACCAATAAATGAGGAACCCTACATGTTATTTCGCCTTTCACTTATCAGCGCGACACTGGTTTTAAGTGCGTGCAGTCAAAGCCCCTCTTTAGGTCAGGCAGAGCCGGTACACACCAGCGAACCGGCCGCGCTTAATCAGGCCGCACCGAGTCAGTATTTTGCGCTGGGCGATTGGAAGTTGACGTTGCCAGAGCATGAAACCTCGGGCAAGCGCAAAGGAAAAGCACGAGAGATCAACAAGCACCAATTATCTCAAGGTTTTATCAGTCAAGAGTGGTTTTATTATGATAACGCGCGTCAAGCCATGGTGTTTAAAGCGCCCAATGATGCGCCTACGACGCCGAACAGCAAAAACGCTCGCAGTGAATTACGAGCGATGTACGCGGAGAAATACGACGAACCGGCGAATAACTTTGTACTTGCCTCTCACCCTAATGCGGAAAAATACGGTTCGATTGGCGGGCATTTAGCGGCAACGGTGAGTGTCGACTGGGTCAGTCAAAGCGGCGATGCCAATAAAACCGGCGCTTATTCTGTGGTGATTGGCCAAATTCATGCCGCGAAAAATGAACCGTTAAAAATTGCCTACCGCAAACTGCCGGGTCACGATTTGGGCTCCTTGTATTGGGGTTATGAACTCAACCCGCCCAAAGCGCAGCAAAAGTCAAAACTTCGTAAAGACATACGTTCGAATGTATGGGGTAAATACAACCTCAAAGCTGGCGATGAGTCCCCCCTTGATGGCATTGCTTTAGGCGAAAAATTCCACTACGACGTTGAGGTAAAAGGCGATGTGATGACCTTGACCTTTACCAAACACCCCGGTGAGGCGAACGAAGAGACCAAAACTTTTCAGGTCGATTTAGCGCATGGTCATTATCAAGGGCATGACATAGACCAAGGCTATGGCGATGATTGGATGTATTTCAAAGCCGGTGCTTACAATCAATGCAATACCAAAGCCAGTTCTTCGGCGTGTCAATATCGAGGTGTTGACTCAGGAGATTACACTCAGGTGAGCTTTTACCAATTAGAATTGGCGCGTTTCTAATCCCTTCTCCTTTAATAGAGCAAGTTTCTTCTTGCTCTATTAATCATACAATTAATGCTGTGGTTGGCTTTTTTCTTACTCACTACTCTTCTTAGTAATATTGTCATTTAACCTCATTAATACGAAATAACGCGCTTAAAATGGGCATGAATTGCTGTCTTTAGTGCTATTTTCTGGTGATACAGTGACCAAGATCAGACTTTTGTTGATCTGATGGGCGGAAACGTCTAGCGCATCACGAAATGATTATATTGTACTACAAATAGATTTGGGGTGATTTATTATAGTGCCACATACACCTCACCCTAAAGGTCGAAAAATGGATCTCAATACAATAATAGTCGGCATTTATTTCTTGTTCCTCATCGCGATAGGTTGGATGTTTAGAACCTTTACCAGCAACACCAGTGACTACTTCCGCGGGGGCGGTAGCATGTTGTGGTGGATGGTAGGGGCAACAGCCTTCATGACGCAATTTAGTGCTTGGACCTTCACTGGTGCAGCAGGCAAAGCCTATGCCGATGGTTTTGCCGTGGCCATCTTGTTCCTCGCCAATGCCTTTGGTTACCTGATGAACTACTTGTACTTTGCGCCTAAGTTTAGACAGCTGCGCGTAGTGACAACGATTCAAGCCATTCGCATGCGCTTTGGTCGCTTTAACGAGCAAGTGTTTACTTGGTCTGGTATGCCAAACAGCGTGATCTCTGCGGGTATCTGGCTCAATGGCTTGGCCATTATCGCTTCTGGTATCTTTGGTTTTGATATGACCACCACCATTATTCTTACCGGTCTGGTTGTTTTGATCATGTCAGTGACCGGCGGCTCTTGGGCGGTTATCGCGTCTGACTTTATGCAGATGGTGATCATCATGGCGGTCACGGTGACGTGTGCTATCGTGGCGATCGTACAAGGCGGTGGCGTCACACAGATTGTCGAGAACTTCCCCGTACAAGAAGGGGCGTCTTTTATTTCTGGTAACAACGTCAACTACCTCAGCATTTTTGGCCTATGGGCATTCTTTATCTTCTTCAAGCAATTTAGTATCACCAACAACATGCTGAACTCTTACCGCTATTTGGCGGCAAAAGATTCGAAAAACGCGAAAAAAGCCGCATTACTTGCGTGTTTGTTGATGACGTTAGGTCCACTGATTTGGTTCATGCCGTCTTGGTATATTGCCGGCCAAGGTATTGACCTTGCTCAAATTTACCCAAATGCAGGCTCTAAAGCAGGCGATTTTGCCTACCTCTACTTTGTTGAAGAATACATGCCGGCAGGGATGATTGGTCTTTTGATTGCCGCGATGTTTGCCGCCACCATGTCATCGATGGACTCTGGCCTTAACCGTAACTCGGGCATCTTTGTTAAAAATTTCTACGAGCCGATTTTACGCCCACAAGCGTCAGAAAAAGAGTTGGTGTTTGTTTCTAAGCTCACTTCAACCTTCTTTGGTATCTCGATTATCCTTGTGGCATTGTTTATCAACTCACTGAAAGGATTGAGCCTGTTTGACACCATGATGTATGTCGGCGCCTTGATTGGCTTCCCGATGACCATTCCTGCGTTCTGTGGCTTCTTCATTAAGAAAACCCCAGACTGGGCGGGTTGGGGAACACTGGTTGTCGGCGGTATCGTATCTTACTTCGTCGGTCTCGTGTTAACCGCTGAAATGGTACAAAACTGGTTTGACTTACAGCCACTCACTGGTCGTGAATGGTCTGACCTAAAAGTCGCAATTGGCTTGATTGGTCACTTGGTGTTTACCGCAGGCTTCTTTGTCTTGAGTACTCTGTTCTACAAACCCCTTTCTGATGAGCGTCAAGTTCAAGTGGATCAATTCTTTGATAACTTAGCGACGCCGTTAGTAGCAGACTCGACAGCACAGAAAAAACTCGACAACAAACAGCGCCGTATGTTGGGCAGTTTGATTGCCGTGGCGGGTGTGGGCGTGATGGCCATGTTTGCCTTGCCCAACCCAATGTGGGGACGGTTAGTCTTTGTTCTATGTGGCTTTATCGTCTTGGCAGTGGGTTTGTTATTGGTCAAATCCGTCGATGATAAAGTGGAGGCAGAAGCCGAAGTCGCCACTAAGTAATTTACCGATTTTTTCGATATTAAGCCGTAATAAGTTGTCCTTATTACGGTTTTTTTTTACCGCAATAAAGAATCACGGGGCAGTCTAGGGGGCGCAATCTACACAGAGTTGTAAAAGCGTGCTCTCGATTAGGCGGATACCTAAGTGATCAACAATGAAGCCAGAGAATTCTGGCGAGCAATGTTATTTGACGTTTAATCCAATCAACAAGGAAATCTAATGAAGACACAATTCGCACTCGCCCTGGCAATTCCCTTTAGTCTCTGCAGTTCGCTGGTACTGGCCGACAGTGCCCCTTACGATATTGCTCGTTATCAGTCCGTGCTTGATGAATCGAAATTGCAGGCGCCAAACAGCGCCACTTATATTGCCAATGGCGATTTTGAGGGGCAATACAATCAATACTTTTATGTTCCTTACACTGGCAATGCGTGGATGACCTTTGAGGTCACTGGCGATCACGCCCGCTCTGAACTAAGGCAAGTCAACAACTGGTACACTTCAGACACACAATACCTCAACAAGATGATCGCCAATGTGCTGGTCGATGATCCTTTAGCCGGTGAAGTCGACGAGATCACTTTCTTGCAAGTGCATGACGTGACCAGTAACAGCAATGCCATCAATTTGCCTTTAGTGCGTATTGTGTGGATGCGTGAGTACGACGATGTCAGCGATCACTATTGGGCGATCATCAAAGAAGATGCCTGTGAGAGCTGTAAAAACTACGCCAAAATTGACCTTGGTGAATATCGTGACTCTGCCGTTAAGTTTGAAATTCGTATTGAGAATAATGAGTTGACAATAAAAAGAGACAGCGTGACTCATTCTGAGATTAATAAACTCGACATCAGTTACTGGGGCGAGTTGGAAAGCTACTTTAAAGCGGGGGTCTATAATCAAGACTCAGGCACCGGACGAGTGCAATTCGAGTCACTCAAATACTACCAGCAAGCGATTGACTGATCAGCGTATCTCGCTACAAAAGGCAGCCCGTTGGCTGTCTTTTTTTATCGGCGTGCGATGTCTTGCCGCAAGACAAAAGTGAGACTTATCAGTGGTGAATGAATCAAGTCGGAGGCGATGACGGTGAGTCATGAACGACGGCGATGAGTAAAGAGAAAAAAAGCAAGCGATGGAATAAAAAGCAAAGAAAAAAGGCACAGCGCAAGGAGCAACCATAAGGAGTAAAAAGCATATACCAATCTAATTAAGTATGTGGGCAATGATAGCGCAGGAAAAAAGCTTGAGAACAAGGCAACCTATTTGCTTATAAATACAAGACAGTTAGTCGTTGTTCTATAAGTTATTTTCTTAACGATGTTATCGAGATTTTTAACCAGCTAGGGTGACCAGCTATTTAGTTAAATTGGTATTACTGTGCCGAAAAGGCCTTTGACCGTATAAAGGCAAACGTGACAACAAAACAATAATTTTTACAAACAACACATTTTAAAACAACGAACTTAAAACAATAGCAAAAGGGATTAGGCGACGGTATTAACGGCTTCTTTAACCAATTCACCCAACTCTTGCCAACGACCTTCATCCATCAATTGGCTCGGAACCATCCACGTACCACCACAGGCGATCACAGAAGAAATGTTCAAATATTGGTCGATGTTATTCGGGTTGATCCCTCCGGTTGGCATAAATTGCACAGGGTAAACGGCCGCTAACGATTTGAGCATGCCGACACCACCAGAAGGCTCAGCCGGGAAAAACTTCAGCGTTTTTAGCCCCATTTGCATCGCTTGTTCGACCAAGCTGGGGTTGTTGATACCAGGAACAATCGCAATGCCCTTATCGAGACAGTACTGAACGGTGACCGGATTAAAGCCAGGGCTAACGATGAAATCCGCACCGGCTGCTACCGCTTGATCGACTTGTTCTATCGTCAATACGGTGCCTGCGCCGATCAGCATCTCTGGGTACGCATCGCGCATAATGGCAATGGCCTCTTGGGCGCAATCGGTGCGGAACGTAATTTCGGCACACGGCAGGCCATTCTCGACTAATGCTTTACCCAGTGGCAGAGCGTGTTCGGCCTGATTAATGGCAATCACGGGAATGACTTTTAGTTGCGCTAATTGGTCGACAAGTTGAGTCATGATGTTTTCTCTTAATGGTTTCTGTTTGAGGGCTAAGCCCAGAAAAATGTGTTCATCGACACTGGCCGATGAGCTGACGACTAAAGCTGAACCGATTGCATTGCAGCTGGCGGAATTAACGCGCCTTTGGTTTGTATGACTTGCCCTGCAACGCGATGGCCAAATTGGGCCGATTCAACGGCACTGCCTTGGGTGAGTCGCCGAGCGAGGTAGCCTCCGCTAAATGAGTCACCGGCTGCAGTGGTATCGACGATCTTCTCAACCGGGGCAGGGGCGACGGAATCCATCTGCTGATCGAGCACCACCAAGGCCGATTCACCACCGCGTTTAATGATGATTTCTCTAACGCCAAACTCTTGGGTGCGAGCAATGCATTGTTGTTCCTCGCTGTCGCCGTATAACAACTGTTCATCGTCAAAGGTCAGCAGGGCGGTGTCGGTCAGGGCCAAGACCTGAGCGTACGCTTGCTGGGCTTGCTCGTCGGATGCCCACAATTTAGGGCGGTAATTATTGTCAAAGTAAACTTTCCCACCGGCATCGACAAAGCGCGCCATAAGTTCAAAGAGGGTTTGCCTACCGATGTCGGTTAAAATGGCCAAGCTGATACCACTTAAATACCAAGCGTTAAACTCGAGAAGTTGCTCGCTGAGATCGCCGATGCGGTCGGGGTCGAACAGATACTTAGCGGCGGCATCGTTGCGCCAGTATGTAAAACTTCGTTCACCGCTGTCATCGGTATCAATGTAGTACAGGCCAGGCGATTTATCGTCAAAGCGACGCACCAAACGAGTATCGATGCCCTCACTTTGCCACGCTGTGAGCATATCCAGGCTAAATCTATCTTGGCCAAGAGCAGTGACATAAGCGGTGGTAAAATCTTTCTCACGCGTGAGGCGGGTAAAATAAACCGCGGTATTTAAGCTGTCTCCACCAAAGGATTGACGCAACCCTTGTTCGGTGTGTTGCAGCTCAACCATACATTCGCCAATGATCGCGAGTTTAAATGGGCTCATGTTCTGCTCCTTTACAACAAAAAAAGTGATGATGACGCCGTGGGTTGCGCATTTTCATCTTTAATCTTGCATGCTTTGCTAATACGCATGTTTTTTGAATCTATTTTTTATCGAGTCACGATGGTGATAACGGTGACTTTTACAACTACAACGGTGACACTTACTTTAAAAAGTCTTCACGGGCCGGTGAAAAAGCGTCGAGCAAAATGCTGTTCTCTTCTAACGAGACGGCGCCGTGCACCAGGTGTTTGGCGGCGATATAGGCATCACCCGCTTTTAACACTTGTTTTTCGCCATCGACTTCGGCTTCAAAGCTGCCACTCACGACATAACCGATTTGATCGTGGATCTCATGGGAATGGGGTTCGCCAATCGCCCCTTTGGCAAAACAGAGGTGAACCAACATTAAGTCATCGGTGTAGCCGACAATCTTTCGCTTAATCCCCGGGCCAACTTCTTCCCACGGATGTTGATCAGATTTAAAAAATGCAGCCATTGTTGTGCTTCCTTTTAATAATAGCGATGTCATCACCATAAAACACTTTTTTGTTATTGTCATACAATATGTTTTTAAATCGTGACTGGTATCAAGGTTCACTTGGCTCTTTGATCTGTGAAGTGGCGTTGAGATTATGCGTATGATCTTGATTAAGGAAGGGACAAGCAAGTATTAATGTCCGTTTTACTGGAGTGGTTGTGATTGTGATCATCCTTTGGATCATTGGAGTTGCCGAATGAGGTCTATTTGTATTATTTTAGGACTTAAATAATGCAGTAATGAAAGTAAGGGATACAATAATGACGACCCCTCTGTTAATGAATGAAGCAGAAATTCATGCTTTGACACAATCCATGGCAGGCAATGGATTAATGGCCGAGAGCATTGCGCAGCAACGTGTCTCTGTTGAAGCGTTTATGGCTTTACCACTGGAGGTTCCAGGGCATGGTGAGGCTGGCGGTCCCGAGCATACGAGGCACAAACAAAACTACCAGTATATGAATGTCGCGGGTCGTCTATTTTTGATCACTGGCGAGCAAAAGTATGGGCAATTTGTCACAGATTTACTGACAATATACGCTGACCGTTATTTGGGCTTTGATTTTCATGTGCAAAAAAACACCAACCCAACTGGGCGCTTGTTTCATCAAATTTTAAACGAGCACTGTTGGCTGCTGTTTAGCAGTTTGGCCTATTCCTGTGTCTCGGCGTCGATGACCCAAGCACAGCGCGATCACATCGTCTCTAACCTGTTTGAGCCTATGCTTGAGATGTTCACGGTTAAGTATCGCCATGATTTTGATCGCATCCACAATCACGGCATTTGGGCAGTCGCTGCTGTGGGCATTGCCGGTTTAGCGATTGGCCAGCGCCACTATCTCGAAATGTCCGTATATGGCTGTGATGCCGATGGTACCGGCGGCTTTTTAGCTCAGCTCGACCAATTGTTTGCCCCTTCAGGCTATTATCTCGAAGGGCCTTACTACCACCGTTATGCCATTCGACCCACTTGTCTCTTCGCGGAAATCTTGCATCGTCATTGGCCCGAAATCGACATCTTGAACTACAAAAACCAAGTGATTAAACACAGCATTAAAGCGCTGCTGTCCACCGCTTACCCAGATGGTGTCTTCCCCGCCTTAAACGATGCCTCGCGCACGATGAGCATTCGCGATGAAGGGGTCAAAGTCGCCGTCAGTTTGTACGCGCATCACTATCAATGTGATGACAATATTGTGGCCATGGCGCAGTTACAACAAGGTGTTTGGATCCACGCTTGTGGTTTGACCTTGTCACAGCAGCATGCCAAAGCCAGCGCACAAGGTCCTATCGGCGTGCCAAATTGGCCAAGCTGCTCATTGAGTGAAGGGCCACAAGGCGATCGCGGTGCACAAGGTTTCTTGCGTGCGAAAACCGCAGCGGGGCAAGTCAGCCAACTGGTGATGAATTACGGCCAGCACGGCATGGGCCACGGCCACTTTGATACCTTAGGCGTGAGTTTTTTCAGTTTGGGCCAAGAGGTGCTGACCGAATATGGCTTTGGCCGTTGGGTCAATGTCGAAACCAAGTTTGGCGGTCGTTATTTACCCGAGAACCAAGGTTATGCTAGGCAGAGCATTGCCCATAACTTGGTGACGGTCGATGAAACCAGCCAAAACCACGCTGATGCGACACAGGCTGATACTCGTCATGGGGTCGAACATTTCTTTGCCGATGTGAATGACCAGCTGCAGGCGATGAGCGCGTTTGCCGATCAGCATGTCGACGGGGTCAATATGCAGCGCAGCGCGTTTTTGATTGACTTACCCGAGTTGGCCGCGCCGATGTATTTGGACTTGTTCGCCTTACAAAGTGAACAATCCCATCAGTACGATTACAGTCACTATTATCAAGGGCAAATCGTGCGTACCCATCAGGCGATTGAAGCCAACCGCTCGCTCTTGCCACTGGGGGAAGACAATGGCTATCAACACTTGTGGAAGCTCGGCCAAGCGCGTGCCGATGACGGGGCTTTGGTCAGTTGGCTACAAGGGCAGCATTATTACACTTGGCTCGGTAAGTGTAGCAGTGCGCAAAGTGAATTGGTGATGACGCGCACCGGCGCCAATGATCCACAAATGAACCTGCGCAGTGAGCCGGGCTTTGTACTGCGCACCCAAGGTGACAATTGTTTATTTGCTTCGGTACTGGAAAGTCACGGTTACTTTAACGAAGCGTATGAAAAATCGGAACAGGCACGCGGCCAAGTCGAACAACTCGATATTCTGCATTCTGATCTGGAGGCCAGTATTGTTCAGGTTACAACTCAAGCGCACCAGGTCACGGTCATGATCAGCCATCGCCGCGACGCCGACCCTTTGCAACCTTTTACGATTGAAGTCAGTGGACAAAGTTACGCTTGGCAAGGGCCGTATCAAGTTGACATTCAAGCTCGCCCTAAAGCACAAGATTAAGGAGTTACCCAATGAATTATCAGCCTTTGTTACTGTCTCATCAAGAAGCCAAAGCCATGCAAGCCGACCTCGAGCGACCTACGCTACTCGGCCAGGCTTTGCAGCGCGATATGCAGCAAGTCGAAGCGTACATCACTGATGTTGGCATTGAAGTCCCTGGCCATGGGGAAGCGGGGGGCTATGAGCACAATCGCCACAAACAAAACTACATCCATATGGATATCGCGGCGCGCTTGTTTCTCATTACCGAAAGTCAACACTACCGCGATTATGTGGTGGATATGCTGACGGCATACGCCAACATATACCCAAGCTTAGAAAGCCACACCAGTAAAGATACTAACCCACCGGGGCGTTTGTTTCACCAAACGCTGAATGAAAATATGTGGATGTTGTACGCCTCTTGCGCTTATAGCTGTGTGTACACCACATTAGCCACAGAGCAGCGTCAACACATTGAGCGGGATCTGTTTGAGCCGATGATCGATCTGTTTGTGGTGACCTACGGTCACGACTTTGACATCGTACACAATCACGGCCTTTGGGCTGTCGCGGCGGTTGGTATTTGTGGCTACGCGATCAACCGTCAAGATGTGGTGGATAAAGCGCTCTACGGTTTAAAACTCGACGGCGAAAGCGGCGGCTTTTTGGCGCAGTTGGCGCAACTGTTCTCACCGGATGGGTACTACATGGAAGGGCCGTATTATCACCGGTTCTCCCTAAGGCCAATCTATTTGTTTGCCGAAGCGATTGAACGTCGTCAGCCCGAGATAAAAATTTATGACTTTAACCAGCAGGTGATCAAAACCACCTCTTATGCGGTGTTTAAAACCGCGTTTCCCGACGGCTGTTTACCTGCGCTTAACGACTCGTCGAAAACCATCAATATCAATGACGAAGGGGTCATTATGGCGACCTCGGTGTGTTTTCACCAATACGAAGCTAACCCCAACTTATTGGCGATGGCAGAGCATCAAAAAGACGTTTGGGTTCATGCGTCAGGCAAGTGCCTATCGGATGCGTTGGCAAAAACCAAAGCAGAGGGCAACACCGTGGCTGGGTTTGACTGGGGCAGTGTCTTATTAAGAGATGGGGCTCAGGGTGAAAAAGGCGGGGTGGCGATTTTAAGACGTCGCGTTGAGCAACAAGACAGCATGGCCCTAATGTGGTTTGGCGGTCATGGTTCGGACTCTCGCTACCACTCAGCCTTAGACCACGGTCACTTTGATGGCCTACACGTCAGCTTGTTTAATCGCGGGCACGAGGTATTACACGATTACGGCTTTGGGCGTTGGGTCAATGTTGAGCCTAAGTTCGGCGGTCGTTACATCCCAGAAAACAAAAGTTACTGCAAACAAACGGTGGCGCACAACACGGTCGTCGTCGACCAAAAAACGCAAAACCAGGCCAAAACAAAAATCGCGGAAGCCACTCACGGGCAAGGGCTCATCTTTGCAATTGACAACCTCGATCAGCAAGTGATGGCCGCCAAAGTGTCTGAGTATTACCCCGGGGTGACCATGACCAGAACGGTGGCGCTACTGAATTTACCGGAATTTGAAGCGCCCTTATTGTTGGATGTGTTTGCGCTCGATAGCCAAGAGCAGCACCAATACGACTTGCCTTTCCACCACAGCGGTCAACTGATGAACACCGATGTTGAGGTGAGCATGGCCTCGGCACTGACGCCTTTGGGGGACAGCGATGGCTATCAACACTTGTGGCACCTAGGTCAAGCATCAAAATGTGGTCAAGGCCAGCTAACCTGGTTACACGACAGCAGCTTTTATACCGCCAGCTATGCGATGTTTGATGTCGATCAGCAAGCCACGTCAAGTGGCAGCCTGCATTTGGTGCGCACCGGTGCGAACGACCCTGACTTTAACTTGCGCAGCGAGCCCGGTTTTATTCTCAGGCAGCAGGTGAAATCGGGCGTGTTTGCCAGTGTGATTGAAACACACGGCCACTTTGATGAATCGATGGAAGTCTCGCTCAATGCCACGAGTCGTATTCAAGGCGTCAACGTCTTGGCGAGTAACTCACAGGGCTGCGTGATTGAATGGCACGGAAAAGACGGGCAATACTACTGCTATGGGGTCAGCTTTGGCACGGTGAGCGGGGGTCATCAAGTCGCTGATTATCAATGGCAAGGCGCTTTGGAAAGGCTCAGTTAAGCGCAATCCTCCATTAGCCCTAGTCACTATCCATGAGTCATTATCAATGGATAGGGCAATGAAGATGAGTGAATCATTGCCAATGACTTTCCTTTAACCGCTGTCTACCTGTCTGTGTCGACAGCGGTTTTTTACTTGTTGAGTTTGTCGCGGACGACTGTGATGCGCTATTTATCTTCTCGTGCGGTAAAGAAAAACCTGCACATCGCTTGGCCTCTCGCCATCAATGCGTTGTTAATGCAATCCATGCTAATGGTGGATGCGTTATTGATCTCACCATTAGGAGAAGCGTCTTTAGCCGCACTGGGGATCGCCACAACGTTAGTTGCCTTTTGTTTTGGCACGCAAATGGCGTTGGCCAATGGCAGCCAACTGCTGTTTAGTCGCGCGATCGGAGCGAAAAACAAAAAGCAACTCGAACAACACTTCACATCGGCGCTGTGGATTAACCTTGCCAGTGGCGTGTGTTTCCTGCTGGGTATGATGTTGTTTGGTCCTTGGCTGGTGAGGCAATTGACCCAGGAGAGTCGAGTCATCGAACAGGCGCTTGATTACTTAGCCCTAGGTCAATATTTGTTGTTGTTGAATGCGCTGACTCAAGTGCTGCTCGCGCTGTTTAACGCCGATGGCAAAACCAAAATTTCGCTTTATGGCTATTTATTGGAAATGCCCATCAACGCCATTGCCAGTTATTTTCTTATTCACGGCGCCTTGTCGTGGACGGGGATGGGCGTATCGGGGGCGGCACTGGGCAGTCTGGTCGCCATCGTCCTGCGCGCTTTGTATCTTGTTTGGCGCTGTCAGAGTGCGAACATTACCCAGGTGACGCTCACCTTTCCTGGGTGGGATTTGCTCTATCAGCATTGGTTGTACATCTACTCTATCGCGGCCAATGTGACTTTGCTCTCGATGGGAATGTCGGCGTATCAATTGATCTATTCTCAACTCCCTTTAACTGCCTATGTCGCCATCAGTTTGTTATTTCCCTGGGTTCGCATTGGCAATCAAGTCGGCACGGCGTGGGCACAAGCCTCGGCTATCTGTCTGAGTCAGCGTCTCGGCGCCGGCCGTTGGTCTTGGTTGGCATTGGAGACCCGATTATTATTAAAAGGGTCAATGTGGATTGCGTGCTTAAGTGTGGGCTTTTTTGTGCTGTTAAGTGCTTTGTTCCCATTGTTGTATCCCGATTTAGAAGCTGAGACCCAACGCCATTTAATGGTATTGGCACCACTTTATATTCTCTTGCCACTCGCTCGTGTCTACAATACGTCACAAGGGCATATTTTACGCGCGTTAGGTCACGCGAAATGGGTGTTTCGGGTTCACTTTATCGGTCAATGGTGTGTGGCATTACCGCTTTGTACGCTGGTGGTGCTTTATACTGACGTCCCGGTATTTTGGGCGTTTGCGATTTTTGTCTGTGAAGACGTACTCAAAATTGTGCCATTTATTTTCTTGATGCGCCGTGCCATACGCACCGCGCCTGCTCAAGGTGTGTTGAGTTCACCGTGATGCACACCGGTTGTCAGTCAGTATTCACTTTTCCTTGCTGAGCAACGTAACGCTATTGTTCGTTTTGTTATTATTTTTTGTTATACGACAAAATACAAAACCTCGGTCACGCTTTTCACCTTCATAATCCTGCCAATATAATACCGTATTCTATACTATTATTTGATACGACCAAGTATGTATGTACTGACAAAGAGAGGGCTTTGACAAGCGCGACCAGTCAGTTGAGCATCGAGAGGCTTTCGCGGTGGTTTATCGTGAGCCATTACCTTGGTGATAGGCCCAAAAAAGAGCGGTTAACAAGGTGAGCTTTTTTCTTATAAATAAATAGCCTAACTCATTATTATATAAATTTTTTTAATTGTGGTGTCGAGCTTTTTAATCCGCTAGATTGACCCGCTATGTCGTGAGATTAGTATTTTGGAGTTGTATCTCTCTTGTTTAAGGACATGTCTGTGTTTGACGGAATCATATTAAGCGTAAAGTGGTTATTGGTGATTGCATTGATGGCTGCGGCGGCAATCACCGGCGCGGCTGCCTTAGTGAGCGTGCTGGTTGGTTCGGGCTTGTTTCCCGTTCAACTCTTGGTGGTCTTTGCCTTGATTGCAATGGGGCTGTTTGTTTTCTTGTCTGCTTTCACCAATAAAGTGAACCGCAAGATGAAGGTGATGGACGCTTTGGTTAACAGCATTTCTGATGTGATCGTGGTGAAGGACTTTGACGGTAATTTTGTTTATTGCAACCAGTCGGTGGCGGATTTGTACCAATGTCAGCCCAGTGAGATGGTGGGCAAAAACGACTATGCTTTTACCGGTAATAAAGAGCAGTGTGATTTTTTTACGCAAAGCGCGCAAAATATTATGCGTCGTTTTAAAAGCGAAGAAGTCATTGAATCTTCCACTGATGTCAACACCGGGGAGATCAGGCACTTCAAATCATTGAAGATCCCGTTCTACGATCACAATCACGAGCTCAATATCTTAATTTTTGCCAAAGACATTACCGATATTATCGAACTCAAAGAACAATCCGAACGCAATAAAAACCGTTTAGAGCACGTGTTAGAAGTCTCAGATGAGGGGCTGTGGGAATGGGATGCACAGACCGGTGATATTTATCACAATCAAAAGTGGGCCGAGATTTGCGGCATTGAACAAATGCTTGAATTTGAACAGTTTGAACAGTGTATTGTTGAGGAAGACAAACACATTGTTTACAGCGCGCTCGACCGACTTACAGAACAAAAAGAATCTTACAATATCGAGTTTCGCATCACACATACCAATGGCGATGTGGTTTGGATTTGGGATCGAGCCAAAATTTCAGAGTACGATCAAGATGGCAACCCGAAAGTGATTGTCGGCATTGTGTTGGATATTACCGAAGAAAAGAAAAACCAAGATAAAATTTACCAATTGGCTTATTACGATTCGCTGACCGGATTAAAAAATCGCGCTCACTTACTCAATGATATCAAGGCCAATTTGATGTTGAATCAAAAGCGCGGTACGTATGCAGCCTTATTCTTTTTGGATCTCGACCGCTTCAAATTGCTTAACGACAGCTATGGTCATTCGATGGGCGATTGCTTACTCAGTGCGGTGGCAGAGCGCTTGAAGAGCGTGCAAATGCTCGGCGGTACGGTAGCCAGGTTCGGCGGTGATGAATTTGTGATCATTTTACCGAACTTAGATCAAGAGCAACAAATGGCTTACCAACAAGCCAAGCGTTATGCCCAGCGCTTGATCGAGGTGATCAGCCATCCGTTTGATTTATATTGTGCCGTGCAAAACAGTAAGGTCAATTATGCTATTTCGACCAGTGTTGGAGGGGTGATTTTTCAATACGGATTACCGGAAGAGCAATTACTGCAGTCGGCGGATATGGCGGTGTATCGTGCAAAACATTTAGGTGGAAACCAAGTGGTTGTTTTTGACACAAAAATGCAAGATGAAATGCGTACGCAAACCCATTTTCACCACAGCATCAAAGAAGCGTTACAAGACAGGCAGTTTTGTTTGTACATGCAACCTATAGTCGACACGAGTTACCGGATTGTCGGTGCAGAAGCGCTGATTCGTTGGCAACACCCCACGCTTGGCTTGATTGCCCCGGATCAGTTCATGTCGGTGGTCGAAGAGAGCAATTGGGGTGTCGCCTTAGGTGAGTACGTGCTGTCTTTGGTTTGTGAGCAGTTAGAGTGTTGGCAACAAAACCGAGAAACCCAGCACCTCTCTTTGTCGATTAACCTCAGCGCGAAGCAATTGTGGCAAAGTCAATTTACCGAACAGATCTTATCTATAATTTCTAATTACCAATTTGATCGCAGCAAGTTGACCATTGAAGTGACGGAATCGGTGCTGATTCAAGATATCGAGGACGCGTGCGACAAATTGTCTCAGCTCAAATCCTATGGTATGCGTATTTCACTCGACGATTTTGGTACGGGTTACTCGTCGCTAGGCTATTTGCGACAACTCCCGGTCGATGAACTCAAAGTCGACAAGAGCTTTATCAGCGATCTTTCAAACGATGAAAAGGCGTATCAGTTGGTCAAAGCAATTATTGACTTGGCGAAACACTTTAATATTGATACCGTCATCGAAGGTGTTGAAACGGCGGAGCAATTAGTCAGATTGCAAAAGCACAAAGTCCATCGTTATCAAGGTCATTACTTTCACAAACCGGTGCCGATCGAACAATTTGGTTATGTACTCGATGTGGAATAAATCGCTTCGGTATTGTTAACCATTCATCGAGTAATGGGTATTCATCATACTTTAAGGAAAAAATATGAGATTAAATACGCTATCTATGTTGGGAGCAGCGTTGGGAACAGCCAGTGTCTTGGCTGCATTTTCGGTCAACGCGGCCGGGTTTCACGCCAGTTTGGCTGATCCGGCTTGGGACGGCAAAGTGGTCCCTGCGCTTGAACAATGTCAAAAGTTTGGTGGACAAGCGCCGAAGAGTCCTCGTTTGAAGCTGGATCACGTACCGGCAGGCACTGATAGTGTTTTATTGGCCTTTAGTGACCGAGATTCAGAAAAAATGAATCACGGCGGTCATGGTCAAGTGAACTACAGTATCAAAAACAATGCGCACTCAGTCACCATTGCGTCTATTCCAGGCCATTCTTTTGATTTGCCAGCCGGTTTTAAGCTCGTCGAAGCGCAGCGCTCTCCCAATTGGGACAAAGCGGGCGCCTATATGCCACCGTGCTCTGGCGGTAAAAAGCACCACTATTATGTCACCATTACCGCACTTCAAGGTGACCAACCACTGGCGAAAACGGTCGTGGAGATGGGCGTCTATTAGCGCCATTATTCTTCATGATTTGAACGTGAGCCGGTCAATCCTCACGTAATCAGATAAGTACTCCCCCACAGCGGCGCATAGGTCTTTGGTGGGGGATTTTTTTATCTGTGCTACGCCTTTTGTCGATTGACGATGCCGGTTGCTTGTGTTGTCGATAGCTTTCTCTTTATACTACCCACCTAACTGATTATGGAGAAAAATACATGCAAGGAATTACATCGCGCTGGCGCCTTGCCAGTGTCGTTTTGGGCGCGGCTTTGGCTTTAGCGGGCTGTGGCGAGCAAAAAGAAACCACATTAAAAGTGGGCGCAACGGTTGGACCACACGCGCAAGTAGTGGAGGCTGCGGCGAAAGAAGCAGCGAAACAAGGGCTCAAGGTCGAGTTGGTTGAATTTTCAGATTATATTACCCCAGATGCGGCGCTAGAAGATGGCAGTATCGACCTCAACAGTTATCAACACCAACCTTTCCTCGATACCTACAACAAAAACAATGGCTCTGACCTTGTCTCTCTTGGTCAATCGATTTTGATGAGAATGGGGATTTACTCTGACAAGTACCGTTCGGTGGCTGACTTACCTGAAGGCGCACGCGTGGCCATTCCCAACGACCCCACCAATGGCGGACGCGGTTTACTCTTGCTACGAGATGCGGGTTTAATCACATTACAAGACGGCGCCGGGTTTAACGCGACTTTACAAGACATTGTCGACAACCCGAAAAACCTAAAAATCTTGGAAATCGATGCAGCGCAATTACCAAGAAGCCTTGATGATGTTGATGCGGCGGCAATCACGATGAATTATGTGATGTCGGCGGGTCTGGATCCGAAAAAACAAGGTATTTACCTTGAATCGAAAGACGCTCCACTCGCGGTCATGGTGATTGCCGCGCGAGCAAAAGATCAAGACAATCCAGATTACCAAAAGTTTGTCGACATCTACCAATCAGAAGCGGTAAAAAACTTCATTGATAAGACTTTTGAAGGCACGATCGAAGCGGCGTTCTAATTCGATTTAACGGTCTTGACGTTGCGTTTAGAGTGCAACAAACCATATAAGAGAGGCATCCGCCTCTCTTTTTTATATTCTTCTATTGAGTTTCTTGTTATTTATTGGCAATTATGAGCGATTTGTTCGTATTTATTCATCACTTTGTTCTATAGTAATCTTATCTCGCCAATACCTAGGTTCACTCTCTGTTGTATACCAGAGTTGTGACAAGGTGGCTTCCTACAAGGTATCGAATAAGGATAAAGATGCGTATTCACTATCGAGCGGGCCTCACTGCGAAATGTTATTTGCTCGCAGGGATTATTTTTGCTGTCTATGGCGGCCGAGTTTGCCCTATGCTGGCGACATTAAGCTTTTGGGAGGTGTTTAGCCATTCTGGTGTGGTGTTTTTGTTAATGTGGATAACGCGCCATTATTTGTCGACCCGTTCTCTGACCGAGAGAATACCATCGACTATCGTTCTTGATACTGGGCTATTTTTCTTATTCAGTTTGCCTTTCGCCGCGTTTTACGCACTCAACTATACCTTTCCGATAGACAGTAATGCCAAAGTAATTTTTGGTATGTCGTTATTTGGCTTTTTAACCGGCTTGATTCTCGAGCTTGATAAACGCTTGGCCGACATTAACCAGATTCAACAAGGCGAACAGACTCTGTCGGTGGACTCGATGGCTCAGAGACAATCGATCGTCAAACAGGCCATTTTATTGGTGGTGTTTTTAATTGCGGCCCTCACCGCGTCGTTGACCTTAGTCGCCGTCAAGGATGTTTTCTGGTTAAAACACAATCCAGAGCACTTAGTGGGCTATAGTGGCACCATTTCCGTGATCAAAGAGTTTGTCTTTATTGGTATGGTGGTCGCTGGCTACTCGAGTTATATCTTGTATCAGTGGAGTCAACTGATGAAAGCCGTTCTCAATGGGCACGAATCGGCGCTGCGGCACATTGCCACGGGTAAAATGGACTTACGAGTACCGATTTACTTTAACGATGAATTGGGCCAAGTCGCCTCGTTAACCAATACCATGCTAGATGCGCTTGAGCACTCACATCAAGAAATACAAAGTACGCGTGATGCGACGATTATCTCTTTGTCGGCACTGGCGGAATCTCGAGATAATGAAACCGGCGCGCACATCTTACGCACGCAAGAGTACGTGAGAGTGTTGGCAAAAAATCTAGCGCAACAACCGAAATACCAAACAAAATTAACAGAAGATTACATCGATTTATTGTACAAATCGGCGCCGTTACACGATGTCGGTAAAGTGGGGATTCCCGATGAGATCTTGTTAAAGCCGGGCAAATTGACCGATCAAGAATTTGCCGTGATGAAAACCCATGCACAAATTGGCGCGGATACGTTAGCGATAGCTCAACAGCGTTTAGGGGAATGTTCTTTTCTTGATCTTGCGGGTGAGATTGCCTTAACTCATCACGAAAAGTGGGATGGCAGCGGTTACCCCAATCAACTCAGCGGTGAGACGATTCCATTATCAGGGCGTTTGATGGCATTGGCCGATGTCTATGATGCTTTGACCAGTCAACGGGTTTACAAGCCCGCCTTTAGTCATGACAAAGCCAAAGCCATCATAATCGAAGGCCGTAATCAGCATTTTGACCCCGAGGTCGTCGATGCCTTTTTACAGGTCGAAGAGGCGTTCGTCGCCATTGCTCAATCGCATCAATAACGAAAGCGGGGCGAGTGAGGGGTAAATGCCGACTATTGCCACATCACTAGGATGGCGGCAATGGCTATTAGCAATAATGCGCCCACTTCTTTTTTCTTTAACGGTTGCTTTAGCCAGTAAAGGGCAATCAAAATGGTAAAGAAGACTTCCACTTGGCCGAGAGTTTTTACATAAGGCACGCTTTGTAGCGACATCGCATTAAACCAGCCAAATGAACCGACAAAACTGGCGATGCTGGTGAGCAATACCGGTTTGGGGTGGGCAAAGACACGCTTTAACCCCTCGCGATCAAAGCAGAACAAATAGCCGAGTAATAGTGTGGTTTGCACGTTAATGACCATCGCGAGCACCCAGGCTGCGCTCAGTAAATAGGGCAGGTTTAAACTCAGGCTGGCTTCTCGTATCCACAAAGAGGTCAGAGCAAAGGCCGTGGAGCACGCCAAACCGAGTAAGGCGGTGGTGAGTGATACTTTTCTTATCCCTTGTGGAGCACTGAGCAAAAAGACCGCCACTCCGCCCAACAGCACACCAAGCCAGCCTACCAGAGTAAGATGAACCCCAAAAAATAGCACGCCGATCACCGCGGCAATCGTGGCCTCGTTTTTGGCAAGGCCGGCACCAACGGCAAAATTTTGCTGTTTAAATAATACCACCATCAACGCGGTAGCCAGGATCTGCATGAGCGCGGCTAAACCAACGTAGCGCAGCGTCGCTTCTCCCAGTGCAGGCAAAGGTGCTAAGTGCTCTGGTGTCAATAAATAGAGTGCCCCTAAATAGGCTAGCGATAAGGGGGCGGCCCATAAAAAGCGCGCTAGGGTGACTCCAGTCGTGGTCAAAGACTGACTTAGTTGGCTTTGCAACGCATTGCGCCAAGACTGGCTAAAGGCGGCAAGAAATGTAAAAAGAACCCAGGTCATTATGTGTGCTTATTGGTAGGAGAGTGGTTTGGGTATTATAACCTGGACGACGGGCTAACCAAATTCGTCATTGAGTTGGCATCACGAAGGAGGGATTTGTTTTGGATCATTTATTTTTGCCACTAGGTCTTCACCCAAGGTAAAGACCTAGTGCGAACGATTGAAATCGTATTATGCGTTTACCGCATCCGTTGCCAAAGCATGAGACGGATTGGCTTGGGGGTTACCGGTGGTCACAGAGGTATTTTGGGCAAAATGACCGTGGCCGTGTCCATGCCCTCTAGGAGGACCCATACACCCCGAGAGTAAAAAGGCCGATGCCAGGATCGATGTAAAGATGACTTTTTTCATAATAAACCTCTCAAAGAGTTGAATTGTCTCTGGTCATGGTTTTGGTTAAAAACCGCATGTCAGCCAGTGTTGAATGTCAGCGTATTGATGTCAATTGCTGCTCATCGCCTCTAACCAAAGTTTAACGCCACACCAACCGAACATTAATAAAGATTGGTGGAACACCATGTCTCTGAGCATCGGGGAGTACACATTGCTTATTAATGTCTGACTCATTAAGCAAGACAAAAACGCAGTAATCGTTTATTTTAAACTAAGAAGCAATTTCCCCGTTTTAACAAGAGGTCTATTTTGGCAGGCATTAAAATTTTAACCGAAAGATTGTGCATAGGTTTACACATACGGTTGCCACTGAAATGGAATGAACACCCGTTTATCCTAAACAGCTTTAAAATTAAAAGTGATGAGCAAATCGCTATACTGCGCCACCTCGGTCTGAAATACGTTTTTTTTAATCCAGAACAAAGTGACCGCGACCCCTTGCCGAGCTCATCGATAGAGGTGGGCCGTGATAACCCGAAATTTGACAATCCGCTCGACTTGTCAGAACAAATGTGGCAAGAAAAACACCGTCGTATCGAAAAGCTCAGCACCTATCGCCGACGGGTTTCACAATGCGAAAAAGAATTTAGTCGCTCAATCGCACGCATGCGTTCGGCCATGCAAAAAATGAAACTTCGACCACAAGACGGCATTTTAGAGGCGCAAAGCTTAGCCGCCGACATCGTCGAGCAATTGGATGTCGCTGGGAATCTAACCCTGCATTTAATTCATCATCAAATTGATACCGACGACATCTTTTTTCACAGCCTCAATGTCTGTGTGGTCTCTTTGTTGATTGGCCGCGCCAAGCACTACGACAAAACGCAGCTCGAGACTTTGTGTCTTGCTGCGCTGTTTCACGATGTGGGAAAAATGAAAATCCCCACGGCGATTTTAAGAAAAGGCGATGAGTTAACCCAGCCGGAGCTCAACTACTTAAAGTTACACGTGAAATACGGCGTTGAAATGTGTAAAGAGATGGAGGCTTTCCCGGTTCAGGCCATTCGAGCTATTGAACAACATCACGAATTACTCGATGGCAGTGGTTACCCGCGTGGCCTGTCCGGGGATGAACTCGATGAAATGACCCAAATTGTCGCGGTGGCCAATGTCTTTGATAATCTGTGTCACAGTGTCAACGTCAATAAAAGAAAGATCCCGTATACCGCTTTATCCCATCTTTATAAGCACTGTACTGACCAATACAACTTAGAAAACATCAAAGTGATGATTAAGTTTATGGGTGTTTATCCGCCAGGGACGCTGGTACAGCTATCCAATCAAATGCTCGGTGTGGTTATTTCCGTGAACAGCCAACACATTTTGGCGCCTAATGTCCTAATTTATGATCCGGATGTGCCTAGAGAGCAGGCACCGGTCATCGACCTGTCAGAAAAAGAGATAAAGATCGTTAGCGCCGTTTTACCGAGTAAAGTACCGGCAACGATCCTCGCTTATTTAAACCCGAGGGGCACGAGCTCTTACTTTTTTGAAAAATCTGATTAACAATAAAGCGATCTGGTTGTTTTGTGTTCGCTTGGTCATAAAAAGTAAAAAAAAGTCTATTACCCCCTTGCTAAAAATTCTGGTCTCCCTATAATGCGCCTCCATCGACAGCAAGGTCGGTAAGGAAAAGAAAAAAGAAATTGACATTTAAAATCAGTTACTTATAATTCGATTCCACTTTAAGGTTCAGCCTTAAAGCAAAGCTCTTTAACAATTTAAACACTATCAATCTGTGTGGGCACTCGTTGATGATAATCAATAGATTCTTAGGAATCACATTGGTTTCAATGAACTGAGTGACCAAACGAGTCGAAAGACTTGGCACAGTCAATTCATTATCGTTCTGTTGGAACGATAATAGCTTTAAAATTACTTAGTGATTTTGAAG
>JBFGYW010000001.1:0-67438 GCA_041587235.1 Vibrio sp. | reverse complement strand
TTATGGAATGATATAGGTTTTTGTTATGTCCAAAATCATCATCAAAGGTTACATGCGCGTAGCCGAATGTGATGTTGATGTGGTTACCGCAGCGCTCGACTATCATCGCGCCAAATGTTTGCAGTCCCCAGGGTGCCTATTATTTGAAATTTATCCATCGCAACAAGACCGACAGGTGTTCAATTTTCATTATGAGTTTGCTGATAACGACGCTTTTGAACACTATCAAACAAAGCTAAATCGCTCCGCGTGGCAAGCCTTAACCCAAGGCGCCGAAGTGGTCATTGAAAAGGACGGCGAACCTTAAAATCCCAACGAAGTCATTTTTCACCAAGTCATCTTGATTCAGTTATTCCTTTTCGGTTTCAACAACCAGCCAATCGGGGCGAAATTCGAGCGTTTTTCCATACTCAATGCGGTTTATCCACCACTCTTTTTCTCCCTCAGGAGTGCGTACAATCACTTCCTCATCCACTTCTTTTTTTAATAATGCCCGCGCCATCGGTGCGTCGATCGAGATGTACATCTTC
Source organism: Vibrio sp. (assembly GCA_041587235.1). Taxonomy (GTDB): domain Bacteria; phylum Pseudomonadota; class Gammaproteobacteria; order Enterobacterales; family Vibrionaceae; genus Vibrio. The sequence goes on along the minus strand of JBFGYW010000001.1, from coordinate 66,908 downwards.
GCCTCTGCCCCATAAATTTCCTCAGGGCCAACAATGCGAAATTGCTTTATCACACCCGCTTCGTTTTCAATTTCCACCCAAGCGCCAAAAAAGACTTTTCCCTCTTGTTGTGCCGAGTAATCGACCACTGTGACATCGGGCAGATATTTGCGCAAAAAGCGAACTCTTCGATCAATTTGCCTTAATAGACGCTTGTTAAATGTGTAATCCGCATTCTCAGAACGATCACCTAAACTGGCAGCCCAAGTGACAATTTTCGTCACTTCTGGGCGGCGTTCATGCCAGAGGTAATCGTGTTCTTGTTTTAGTTTGTTGTATCCCTCTCGGGTTATGAGTTTTGACTTCACTTTCGTTCCTTACCAAAAATACCAATCTAACTAAGTCGCGGGTTAGTTAAATTGGTATAACACGACTCGATGTTTCCACAACCTTATATACGACAATACATGACTTCAAGGTATTGATTTCTTGTAGATCGGATTTTATGCTCAGTATACGACTCAACCATTATTTGACACTATGCAGCCCACGTTTTCCCCCTTGAGCATTCGCGCCATCGCCATGTCGGATAATTTGGCCATGGCCGATATTATCAAGCAAAGTTTTTTTGACCACGGCATTGACCACTTAGAAGGCGTGAGTTTACACGATCCCGCTTTAGACAATCTAACCCACGCTTATCAAGGTGAAAAGTGCGCTTACTGGGTAGCGATATACGCTGGCCGTTTAGTGGGAGGTTGTGGCATTGCCCCTCTGCAAGGCGCTGATGCCAACTACTGCGAGCTACAAAAACTCTATGTAAAGCAAGAGTTTCACGGACGCTGCATTGGCAAAGCCTTAATTGAACACAGCCTGACATACGCTAAAGCCATGGGATATCAATATTGTTATTTAGAAACCTTACCAGAACTGAGTAAAGCGGTCGGCTTGTATAAACGGTTGGGGTTTGTCCCCGTCCAAGACGCCATCGGCCATACCGGTCATCACGACTGTGACATTTGCATGCTCAATACCTTATGATCACAAGCGGCTCGAACAAGCATTCCCTACACCTCGCTTTATTAGCCACAGACTTGATCAGAAAGGTATCAGTTGACCAAAAACTCACTTTGTTTTGCCGATAACGCTTTGTAAAATGGCTTGCTTACCCCCATATTCTGATCATACATTCAAATAAAGAGTCTTCACAACTCGACAAAAAAGAGAACCACGGATGAGCCAAGTTATCTCTCAAACTCTTGCTAAGGAACTCAACGTCCGCCTTGAGCAAGTCACCGCTGCGGTGCAGTTAATCGACGATGGCAACACTGTCCCCTTTATCGCCCGCTACCGAAAAGAAGCAACCGGTGGGTTAGACGATACCCAACTGCGCAACTTAGACAGCCGCTTAAGTTACCTACGCGAATTAGAAGAACGTCGTCAGAGCATTATTAAATCTATCGATGAACAGGGAAAATTAACCCCAGAATTAAACGCCGCGATTCAAGGGGCGGACAGTAAAACCCGCTTAGAAGACTTATATCTGCCATACAAACCCAAACGCAGAACCAAAGGTCAAATCGCCATTGAAGCCGGCTTAGAGCCACTCGCTGATTTACTATGGCAAGATCCCAGTCAAGACCCTAACACCCGCGCCCAAGATTTTCTCAATCCAGAACACAAGATTAACGAGAGTAAAGACGCACTAGACGGCGCTCGAGCAATTGTCATGGAACGCATTGCCGAAGAAGCCGACTTGTTGGCTCAGCTGCGCCAGTATTTGACTCGTCACGCTCAGTTAGAATCAAAAGTGATCGCAGGCCAAGAGCACACCGGTGAAAAATTTAAAGACTACTTTGATCACCAAGAGCCGATTGGCAAAGTCCCATCTCACCGCGCTCTGGCGATGCTGCGCGGACGCAATGAAGGCGTGCTTAGTTTGGCCCTCAACGCCGACCCCGACCAGGAAGAAGGTGTGCGCCAATCTCATTGTGAAACCCTGATTGCCAACTATTATGGTCTCAATCTCAGTGATGCCCCAGGCGATGCTTGGCGCAAACAAGTGATCAGCTGGGCATGGCGTATTAAAGTGTCCATGCACATGGAAACCGAATTCATGACGGCGATGAAAGAGCGCGCTGAAATTGAGGCGATTGAGGTCTTTGCCACCAATCTAAAAGATCTACTCATGGCTGCCCCTGCAGGCCCGAAGGCCACGTTAGGCTTAGATCCTGGCTTGCGGACCGGCTCTAAAATCGCCGTGGTCGACAGTACGGGCAAAGTACTGGCAACAGACACGATTTACCCGCATCCACCGCAAAAACAATATGCTCAAGCGGCACAAACGGTGGTTAAGTTGGTCAAGCAACACCAAGTCGACCTCATTGCTATCGGCAATGGCACCGCCTCTCGAGAAACCGATGCCTTTGTTGCAGACTTGATCAAACAAGCCAATCTCAAAGTACAAAAAATCATCGTAAGTGAAGCCGGTGCATCGGTCTACTCTGCCTCAGAGTTGGCCGCCAAAGAATTTCCAAATCTCGACGTATCGTTGCGCGGCGCAGTGTCCATTGCCCGTCGTCTACAAGACCCGCTCGCCGAGTTGGTTAAAATTGATCCCAAATCGATAGGCGTGGGCCAATATCAACACGATGTCAGCCAATCGATGCTGGCCAAACGCCTAGATGCGGTGGTCGAAGATTGTGTCAATGCCGTTGGTGTTGATGTCAATACCGCATCGGCGGCTCTACTGACTCGCGTGGCTGGTTTATCGCAAACCCTAGCACAAAACATCGTCGACTATCGCGATGAGAACGGCCGCTTTGACGCTCGCACCAGCCTAAAAAAAGTGCCCCGTTTAGGGCCGAAAGCCTTTGAACAATGCGCCGGATTTTTGCGTATTATGGACGGCAAAAACCCGCTTGATGCGTCTGCGGTTCACCCAGAAGCCTACCCTGTTGTTAAACGCATCGCAGAACAACAACAAAAGCCACTCGCAGCACTGATTGGCCAAAGTGAGTTTTTACGCCAACTCAAGGCCATCGATTACACCGACGATGAATTTGGCTTACCCACGGTCACCGATATCATCAAAGAACTCGATAAACCTGGCCGTGATCCTAGACCAGAGTTTAAAACCGCGACCTTTGCCGAAGGGGTCAATGAAGTCACTGATCTTGAGCCAGGGATGATATTAGAAGGCGTTGTGTCAAACGTGGCCAACTTTGGTGCCTTTGTCGATATTGGTGTCCACCAAGATGGCTTAGTTCACATTTCGGCTCTCACTGATCACTACGTCTCAGACCCGCGTGACGTCGTCAAGGCCGGCGACATTGTCAAAGTCAAAGTGATGGAAGTCGATGTGGCTCGCAAACGCATTGGGCTTTCGATGCGCCTTAACGATGAACCAGGCCAAAGCGGTGCGAAACCCATCACCGACAAAGGGCGTCATCGAAGCAAGAGCCAAGGTCATACTCGGAGCCACACTCAATCAGACGCGAATGGTGCAATGGGCGGCGCTTTTGCTGCCGCCTTTGCCAAAGCCAAGCGCTGATACTCAATGATACCAATCGGATTAAGTATGTGGTCAATGATCGCGTAGGGATCAAGCTTGAGAACAAGGCAAGACAATAATCTAAGTAGTTATTCTACAAGTTATTTTCTTAACGATGTTGTCGAGTTTTTAACCCGCTAGGGTGACCAGCTATTGGGTTAGATTGGTATAAGTGAACGACGCCTTTGACCATAAAAAATAGCCCTCGTCATGAGGGCTATTGGTTTTACTCAATCATCACTCACCAACGGCGATGGTTACATTTATACCGATGACGCGTTTGGTGCTAAATGTATTACAGCACAGCAATCACATGAGAAGGAGAATTGGGCGCGACGGAATGTCCATAGTGATAACGGATCACTTGCCGACGCTTGTTCATCTCCCCCGTATACGCAATACCATCGAGCAAATTCTTCGGCAATCGAAAACGCACCGTATACCCCAAGCCTTGATTTTTGCTGTAACTGCTCAGCGCAAGCAACTCAAACCACCTCGTCAATGGCGAGGGTAAGTCTTCGCTATCACCTTGGTCACTCACCGCATCAACCTCGTAATCCGGATGCAATGAAGGATCCCAAGCTTGGTTTTTGTCGTGCTTTTCCTGTGTCGATGTTTTGCGCTCGGCCTGTGCTCGAGACATTGCCACCGTCGGTCTTACGGGCTGTTTTACTCGGTTATCCCGCGCCACCTGTTCCGTTGGCAAGTTCACCGTTGGGGCGATTAGCGGTACATTGATATTGTTCAATGACACATTCATGCGACACCTCCAAAGAGAATCGCCCAACTCATCGCTGTCTGCAGCTCATCAATGAGTGCATTAAGCTTAAACCAATGTATTCCTGTCATTGGCAATAAGGTTATCGGCGAAAAACTCTTCAACTTTAGCTTGTTTTTTGCACAAATCGAATGAGGGTATTATAAAATTCATCGGGCTCGGTAATGAAAGGGGCATGTGAAGATTGTGCAAAAATCGTCCATTCACTGTCCGGATGTAATCGACTCACATTGGTCGCTGTCGCTTTAGGGACTAACCCATCAAGGCGACCGTACAAACGCAAAAACGGCTGGTGGATATTGACCAGTTGCTCGCGCAAATCAATCTTGGCCAACCAATCTAACCCCTGCTCTAAAGCTTGCTGACAAGGCGTAGGTCGAGACAACACCGCCTGCCTAACCGTTTGTGCATCGCGTTTCGCCGTGATACTGCCCATGGCTTGCAAGGCCATAAAACGCTCAATAGTTTGTTGAAAATCGGACTGTAACTGCTGACTAAATTGAGCCAAGACTTCAGGCGCAATGCCTCGCCACCTCGACTCTGCGAGAGCAGAAAAACGCGGCGAGCTCGCCACTGTAATCAAGTGACTCACTCGCTCCGGCGCAGACAGCGCAAGCTGAGTTGCCACTAAACCGCCGAGCGACCAACCAAGCCAAATGGCTTTATCTGGAGCCTGAGCCAACAATTGGGATTGCAGATGCTGCCAATCTGTCACAGCACAATGGGCACTCAAACCATAGCCCGGTAGATCGACCAAATGCACGCAAAAATGCCGGCTAAGTGGCTCGGCGATTTCCGACCACACGGCCGCATTCATACCCCAGCCATGTAAAAGCACCAAATCAGGCCCTTGCCCGAAACTTTGCCAGTGAATTTTATCTACTTGTGTCACGGTTTCTCCCTCGATTATCCCTCTTATCTATCGCTACTCGCCATTATGATCAAAGTCATTTTCAGCAACTGAGTGGCCAATTATGCTATCGACAATCCGTTTTGCGCTTCAACGCTATGTGCATCGCTTAGCTTGGTTTTTAGTGCCATCACACACTCCATGTCACTTGTGCGGCTTACCCCGCCAGCCACAAGATCACAGCCTTTGGTGTTACAGTTGCTATCAAAGCCTTTTTTGTGACTTTTTATGCCCCCGCTGCGGCTTACAGCTGACGACAGAAGAAGCATTGTGCGGCCAGTGCCTAATGCATCCCCCTTATTGGCAACGCCTGTATTGTCTGGGAGATTACCAATTTCCGCTTGATCAGTACATTCACAAACTCAAATACCAACAGCAACCGCATTTCGCTACCGATCTGGCCACTCTGCTGGCAAAGCGCATTGACGACCCCGCCCCAGTGATGATCCCAGTGCCTTTGTTCTGGCGCCGCCAATGGCAACGAGGCTATAACCAAAGCGAATTGATTGCACAAGCCCTGAGTCATGTCCTGGGTAATCGCACCATTAATGCGCTCAAACGCACCCGTCATACCCATGTTCAGCGCGGATTAACCCGCAAAGAAAGGCAGAAGAACCTCAGCGGCGCCATTGCATTATCACCGTCATGCCAAGCGCTTCCCAAGCATGTAGCCTTGGTCGATGACGTCGTTACAACAGGAAGTACACTCAACGCCATCTGCCCGTTGCTCTTAGAGATCGGGGTAAAAAAAATTGATATCTATTGTATTTGTCGTACGGGTGATCCAAGATCGAAAAGTTAACTGCACCCAAAATTCACAAAAGGCTAGATCTCAAATTTCTCTGGAGTAGAATGATGATTAAATAGCCTACAAAGTTACTCAGGTATTCGTCGTGTCAAATATTACCATTACTGAAACAGCGCAAACTCATTTTGCCAACTTACTCTCTCAACAAGCTGACGGCACAAATATTCGTATTTTTGTTGTCAATCCAGGTACTCAAAATGCGGAGTGTGGCGTTTCTTACTGCCCACCAGAAGCGGTAGAGTCCAATGATACTGAACTTAAGTTCGATGGTTTTTCGGCCATGATTGACGAGTTGAGCTTACCCTTCTTAGATGAAGCCGTCATTGACTTTGTCACTGACAAAATGGGCTCGCAACTGACCCTTAAAGCCCCGAATGCAAAAATGCGTAAAGTCTCTGACGATGCGCCGCTAATCGAACGTGTTGAGTATCTAATCCAGACTCAAATCAACCCTGACTTAGCCGGCCACGGCGGCCATATCAACTTGGTTGAAATCACCGACGATGGCGTGGCCATTATTGCCTTTGGCGGCGGTTGTAACGGCTGCTCTATGGTCGATGTTACCCTAAAAGACGGCATTGAAAAGCAATTACTCAACATGTTTGAAGGTGAGCTGACTGGCGTACGCGATGCAACGGAGCACAACCGCGGCGATCACTCTTACATGTAATACCTATTTGGTCGATCGCTCTTTTTCTTTCACGCGAGAAGCTCCCTCTTCTCGCCCCTAAGAGAGATGGCTTCACTGTCTTTGATTACACTCACCATCACATGCGTTATCAAAGACAGTCTTGCTCGCCTCTATGCCTCTCTACCTCTATATAAATAGCGCTGATTGCTCAGCCTTGTATTCGGTTGATAAATCAACCCCCGCTTCTCTGACCGAGCCACATTTTTGGGTTCAATATCGACAAACTGTGAATTGACGATGAATTGCGCCGCTATCTTATTGGCAGTCAGTGCATTTTTACCTATATTAGTCTTAATATGCCAGTCGAGGAGTTAGCTAATGTCGAAGCGAGTGCCACCACAAATCATAGCCAAGCACACTGTTGCTCAATCTAAGTTGTTTACCATTGAAGGCTTAGATCTGCGTTTTTCAAACGGTGTCGAACGCCGCTATGAACGCATGCGCCCAAGCGGTCGCAATGCGGTATTGATGGTGCCAATAACGGAACAAGGCGACCTTTTACTGGTGCGAGAGTACGGAGCGGGTACTGAACGTTACGAACTCGGCTTTCCCAAAGGCTTGATTGACCCTGGCGAGACCGAGCAACAAGCCGCGGTGCGCGAACTCAAAGAAGAAATTGGTTTTGGTGCGAAAACATTAACACCACTGAAACAGGTCGTGCTTGCCCCTTCTTACTTTTCTAGCAAAATGACCTTGTTCATCGCTCAGGACCTTTACCCAGAAAAACTCGAAGGCGATGAACCCGAACCACTTGAGATCATTCGCTGGCCACTTGCACAGGCCGAAGAGCTCCTCACGCATCTCGACTTTTGCGAAGCTCGCAGTATTACCGCGTTAATGATGACCTTGCGTCACTTGTCAAAATAGGGAAAGCACAATGCAGGATTTATCTCATCTGTTACCCAATGTCATCGACATTGCACGCAAAGCCGGCCAGCTGATTTTAGACATTTATGAAACCAAACAATACCAGGCCTATACCAAAGACGATGAAACGCCAGTCACCAGCGCAGACCTCGCGGCGCATAAACTGATCACAGAGTCACTCAAGGAACTGACCCCAGAGATCCCCGTACTCTCAGAAGAAGATGCAGACATCAGCTTAAAGCACCGAGCCCACTGGCAGCGCTATTGGCTCGTTGACCCACTCGACGGCACTCAAGAATTTATTGCTCGCAGTGGCGACTTTGCCACCATTATCGCCTTAGTCGAAAACAACCACCCAGTAATGGGCGTCGTTTACGGGCCTGTCTCTGGAGTGACCTACTACGCGTATCAAGGCAAAGGGGCTTGGAAAATTCCCGAAATGGGCGAAAGTGTTAAAATTTATACCCATAAACACGAGTTCGCCAAGCAAAGTATCGCGATTGCCATCAGTCGCCGTCAGAATATTAACCGCATCACCAACTGTATGAGTGCTGACTGGAACTACGAATTGATCCCACTTGGGTCAGCGGCGTTAAAAGCCTGCTTAGTCGCCGAAGGCGCCGTCGACTGCTACTTAAGGTTAGGGCCTACCGGAGAGTGGGACACGGCAGCGACCCAGTGCATTGTCGAACAAGCGGGAGGTCGCATTCTCAGCACTCGCTTAGACCCGCTGTCTTACAACGAAAGAGACACCTTTCAAAACCCCAACTTTATCGTATTGGGCGATGCCGATCTGCCTTGGGATGAAATCTTAGTCAAGAAAAAATAGCGCCGGCCCGGCAAGCCCAGTACGTTTAAATAAACAGACATGACCACCCTAAGACGAAAAAAAAACGAGCGCCCAAGGCGCTCGTTGTTTAATGGGAATAAACTAAAACCGCAAACGTCCCTTGCGATCAAAGTGATACTGACCTTGAGTATCTGGCTTACCTAGCCATTGTAACTGCGATGCCATCGACTCAGGGAACTGGCTCCCCGGTTTAAACCAAGCACGGCTTTGATAACGGCCATTTTGGTTTAAATCCGCGCTAAACTGCGCGCTGACTTGATCGCTTTTTTGTGTCCCCTTTGCCGTAATAGCGCTGTCTTGACATTGAATCTCGGTGATCACCGGCCCAACTTGTAATGGGCCCAGCGGTGTACCTAACGCATCGGTGTTCCACACCACTTCACCTTCGCCACTGACACACCAAGGCTGAGCGTATTGCCAATCGCGTACGGTGAGTTCAACTTGCCCAGTCACGCTAATTGGCACAGGCAAATCGAATTGGCTGACTACGCTTTGTGCTGGCATGGAAGCAAACACTTGACGCGCAAACGCTTGACCGGACCAATGCATGCCCACCAAACCACGACCGCGAAGTTGCCAAGTACTGCCTTCTCCAAAGCGGACCTGATAGGCGAGATCGCCTTGCCACAACGCACTCGATTGCCAATCCCAATGCACTTGACCTAGCGATGTCTTTTGCCAGTAGACGCCTTGTGCCTTGCCCTGCCACAAGGTCCCACTGACACCGTGCAACTGCAGGGCTTTGGGGAGAGGTAAATAAGGCAACAATTGTGCAACTGGCACGCTCACCACAAGGCTAATCGCAAAAAACAGCAAAAAAATCAGGCTATACCATACTGCTCTTTTCATATTACCCTCGTTTCAACTGTAAGCGGTTCACTTCTACAGTACCGCTTTGTTGACCGCGGTCGATATCGAGATACTCAACCGTGATCCCCTGTTGTTGCTGTAAAAAGTCGACCCAATTGATGAGCTGATCAAAGGCCAACGGCTGAATCCAGACTTGTAATGCATCGTCATTACGCGGCTGCATTCGAATCAGCTCCACTTTAAACTGCCCCGCAGACTCGGCAACCAATTGGTTGAGCGGTGCGCTTGAGTATTGACGCCCACCTTGAGCGCGCAATTGCACAATTTGGTTGGCGTGCTCACTCACCCAGGCGTTAAGCTGCATCGCGCTGTTTAATTGCTGCTCTGCACGCTCAGCTTGCTGGAACAATGGCATCATGATCCCCCAATAAAGCACAGCAATAACAGCGATCAAACCGGCGCCAACAACGAGCTTCTGCTCTCTAGAAGTAATGGAATTCCACCACTGTAACAAGGGCTGAGATATTGATTTCATGCTTTCCTCACTGCTTAGCCAACACAAAGCTGCCCAACACCTGCTGACCATTGCGATTGAGCTGACCTTGCTCAACGACAAAGTGCTCGGCTAAACGCGCGCGCGCTTGTTCAAAACTTTGAAAGTCAGGGCTGCTGACTTGTAAACGCACTTGTGCTTGTTGATGATCATACTTAAGACTTTGTATTTCCATGCCTTTAACGCTGGCCAAGGTATCGGGCATCGCCGCCAACCAGTTCAATACTGATTCACCGCTATCCCCGCCGGTCAGGCGCACCAATTCCGTATCAAACTGACGCTTCAAATAACTCACGGTCGGAATGCGCCGTTTATCAGGAAATATTTTTCTAAAGATGGTTTCACTTTGCTCGCGATACGCCAGCGCTTGTTGCTCGAATCGATAAGCTTTGATGCCTTGCTGAGTGCCAATCACGACCAATAACAACGCAGCGGCGATCAAGGCTTTACGCCAAATCGACCAATAAGGTGCCCACGATGATTTGCGCTGAAAGACTCCGGTGAGAAGGTTGATCTTGCTACTCGCGGCCCCTTTCGCCAACAAGGCCATCGGCATTTCCAGCGGCATCTGCTGCCACTCTAGCGTCGGGCTAAACGCCAGTGAACTCGGCACTTGGCTGTAACTCTCAATGGCCAGCGATCCATCGCTGTCAACACGATGATTTAAATACAAGGTTAGCCAATCCGACTCCAACCCCACGCCGAGATAATCGTCAAAACGGAGCAGCCAAGTATTGGGCAGTTGCAGCGCACAGGCCTTTTCTTCAGACGTGGGCAAAGCCAACACATCCGGCAACACCTGCGCGATTTCCATGTCTTGGGCAGCAAACTGGTCGATGATGTCATTGAGCCATTGCTTTTCGAGCGCACAAACATAAGCACGATTTGCCCGCTTAGCCATGATGCTAAAATGCAGCTCATCGACATCTTGAGCTATCTCATCTTCCATCAAATACGGCAACATACTCTCAAACTGCCGCGCACTGCCCGCAGGGATGTCGACTTCGGTCAACAAAACATCACTGGCCGACAGCAACACGACAACCCGCCGACCGGTGGCATACTGGGTCAGCTGATCAAGTTGTTGTATGGTTTCCAGCTCTCCGCTGGCGATCACATCCTGTTCTTGAGTGGACCAAACGGACCACAAAATGGATGTCTCTTGTTCGCTACTCAGCCGAACGGTTAGACACTCGCTCACTGATCCCTCCAAAACGACGGCGGATAACCTCAACCGTCTCACGATTACTACTGTATAACAAGCTGCGCAGACGAACGCGAGATTCTCCTACACTAACTTGCGCATCTAATTCAAAATAGCGACTATCGACCGTTAAATAACCGTCGGCATCATCCTTTATGGTGTCTGTTACTGTCGATAACTCTGACTGTTCTAAAAACGTATCCACAGAGTCCCACCCTTCCGAGGGACGACTCTCGATCAACTCTTGTGCTTGTCCCAAGCTAATGGTCGGTGAAAACAAAGCGACCAATAACGGCGCTTGTGCTACCGTGAGGGTATTGACGTTTAAACGCCAATCATCATCAGGCAAAGCGCACACCACGCCCGACAAGGCCTGCATAATGGCACTGCTCATTTGATACACGGAACGCAGCTCTGAGCCATCCGCGATAAAAGTATTGGGGCTGAGATAAGCGGGATCAAAACTCTCATAGGTGCGCTCTTCAACCCCACTCGGCGAGTTTGTCACGCTATTGCTATCAACAAACTCCCAGGTTGAGTCAGCAATCACTTCGGCTTGCGAGCTATCAACGCCCATAGCTTCCAATAGGTTTTGCCACACCGAAACCAAATACGGGCGACTGGTGCCATTGAGATCCGCGGTCGCATTGGCCAACGCATTGAGATTAAAACACGCTTGCATGTCGACAATATGGCCTTGGACTTGGCCGTTGTCGAGTGGGTACACTTGCTCTTCACTCGCCCAGGGCTGATCCAAGGCAATCACGTCGTCATCGTCTTCATAACTCTTTTCTATGGCGGTTTTGGCTAACGCTTCCACCCCTAAGCTATACCAATAGGCCTGCTGATAGTCGAGCGTGTGTGTTGCTCGGGCAAATTGCCCCCAAAGGCGCTCAGACATCGAGGCGGCAATCGTGGTCATCATGGCCAAAATCAATAAAACAATAATTAGCGCGACGCCTTTTTGCCGGCTCGGTATTACTCTATTCATCATCGTCACTGCCCGCAATTGAGTCGCCAGAGAGCACCGCGCCAGTGGTTAAGTAAGTCCGTGAAATGTTGCCGTAATCGCTCAGCGTTAATTCCACTTTCACCGCTTTGGGTAAGGTATTGGCTCTATCCCAATCTTGTGTCCAGGATTCACCATCGTAAAAACGCATTTGCCAACTCTCAACACCGCTTAAGAGCGAGCGTACTATCGGCTCTTCACCCAGTGGTGTATCTGGGTGCGACCACCACAGACGCTGTAGCACGTGATCTTTAATACGATAGCCTACTTTCGCCACTTCACCGCGGTTAAATTGCTGATTGGGGTTTAACCACCCCAAGCGACTAAAGCGAACCCCTTGCTGATCGGAATCGAGTAAATACTCGGACCATTCAATTAAAGACTGACTGGGATCTTCCCCTTGTGAACGCGTTTGACGCAAAGCCATTTGACGAAAGTCGCTGTCCATAAACACCATGGCTTTTTGCAATTCGTTCATCCTCGCCGTCGTATCTGCCGAGATTTGATTGCTGCGCTGAACTTGATTCAGGATTTGATAAGCGCCAACGCTCATCACAGCAAAAATGGCCATCGCCACCAAAACCTCTATCAAGGTAAAACCTTTACACCTCGATAACCTCGAACGTGTGCTAAGAGGATAAAAGCGGCCAGAAATCAGTAACGCCATCTTATTTTTCCAAATAACTGCGCAGCGACACCACTGGGCTAGCCTCTTTTTGCGCCGCCACTGTGACATCGACTGCCTGTAAAAAAGAGCCACTGGTACTGACGGGTTTGACTGTCCAATACCAAGTGCGCCCAGCCAATTGTTCACTGCCGGAACGAGCGCTGGTCGACCCCGACAAATACACAGCTGCCATTTGATTATCCGCCACCATAGAGGCAAACGTTTTTTCCTCTAAGTAGCTCAGCGTATTGATATGCTGGCTCACAGCACGAATCACACTCATCGCCGCGGTCGCAAAAATCACTAACGCCACCAGCACCTCAAGCAATGTCATGCCGCGTTGTTGCGGCGCCCTGCCCTTAACGCGCATTTTGACCATCGTCACCCTCCGTACGGTTGAGGTACAACTCCCCATTAGCCTTGGCTCCGACTTTCCAACCTTGGTGGCTGGCTTGGTCGCTCGGGTATACGATGATCGAAAAAGGGGTCACCTCGCCACTCGACAAAAAATACAATTGGGGTGAAATCTTCTTTTGCGCTGATTCTTGCGATGAAAACGTATCGTCAATATCGTCGAAGAGATCATCGTCATCATCAAATAAAGGTTCAATGTCATCAAATAGACTGGCGTCATCTTGCCCTTCTGTACCGAGCGTAAACGCCATGGCCAAATCGTTTGGCAAGTGATTCTCCGACGGCATTTTATAGCGATCAATTGCTTGCCAACCGTCTTGTGTCAATAACAAAAACTGATATTGCCCCTGAGTTACATCGACGTACATGCCATAGTCTTGACCGCTGAGCAGTGCCTCGTCGTTGAGCAACTGTAAGCGGTGGTACAGGCGTCGAGCTTCTTTTTGAGCCTCATCGTTTTGGTTACTGGGAATCGTGGCAATCACCGCCACCGCCGTTAAAGACAGCAACAGTAAGACCAACAAGATCTCCAATAAAGTAAAGCCGCCACAGCGACGGCTTGAATGTAATGGCATAAGGCGAATTATTGGAAATCTTGAATGTTGTAGTTGCCGATATCCGACGCCGAACCTTCACCGCCTTCTTGGTTATCAGAGCCTAAGGTAAAGACATCAAATGCCCCATTATCACCTGGGCTTAAGTATTGGTATGCATTACCCCAAGGGTCATTGGGCAAACGCTTGATGTAACCGCCATCGCGATAGTTGCGCGGTGCCGGGTTACTCGGTTTAGTGACTAAAGCCTCGAGTCCTTGATCTGTCGTTGGGTAAACACTGTTGTCCAACTTGTACATATCCAAGGCATTTTCCAACGCGACAATGTCGGTAATGGCTTTTTGTTGATCGGCTTTTTCTTTGTTACCTAACAGGTTAGGGACGACAAAACTGGCAAGGATACCCAGTATCACCACGACAACCATCACTTCTAAAAGGGTGAAACCCTGCTGTTTAACGCGTCTTTGCATTGATCTTCTCCAAATATTTTTCAGCTTGTTGTTCTATTACGCACCGCTAACGAGGTTATTCATTTCCAACATCGGCATCAGTGTCGCCATAACGATAAATAGCACTAAGGCCGCCATCAACGCAATCAATGCCGGCGTAAAAATCGCTAGCGCAATATTGACCGTCGATTCAAAACTCTGATCTTGGTTATCTGCCGCTCGGGTCAGCATACTTTCCAACTCCCCACTTTGCTCACCACTGGCAATCATGTGCAGCATCATGGGCGGGAATAAGCGCGTTTGTTCTAGTGCTTTGCGCAAGCTCGTCCCCTCACGCACATTGTCTGTTGCACTGATCACTTGTTTCTTGACGTATTGATTCGACATGACCTCAACCGCGACCTTCATGCCCTCGAGAATCGGAATCGCACTCGATGTGCAAATGGCCAAAGTGCGAGCAAAACGCGCCGTATTGAGCCCAGAAGCAATTTTGCCAATTACAGGCAAAGACAATAACTTGCGATCCCATCTCATGCGCAACACCGGCTTTTTTAATGCTCGCTTGACGGTCACAAGTGCCAACAACGCCAGCATCAGTAGCAACAGCCCCCATTGTTGAACGAACTCACTGGCCGCCAATAAAAATTGCGTTGAAGCGGGCAGAACTTGTCCCATCTGAATGATGGGCTCAACAATTTTGGGTACCACGGCCGCGAGAAGAAAGCTGACGATACCTATCGCAAAGACAACAAGCACAACGGGATACACTAAAGCCTGAGCCAGTTTAGAGCGTACTTTTTGACGGTTCTCTTCATAATCGGCCAAACGCTGTAACACGCTGTCTAAATGGCCTGACTTCTCACCTGCCGACACCATGGCTCGATAGAGCTGATCAAAAATATGCGGGTAGTCAGCCAAGCTGTCGGCCAAGGTATAGCCTTCGGTCACTTTCGAGCGCACCGAGACCATCATGGTGCGAATGCGGGGTTTTTCTGCTTGATCGGCAACCGCGCGCAAGCACTCCTCTAATGGCATCCCCGACTGGACTAAGGTCGCAAGTTGACGAGTGATCAACGACAAATCGGCTGTACTGATACCACGCCGCCACCCCGAGCTACCTTGTGAACTTTTTTTACGCCGCGTTTCACTCACCTCAACGGGAATCAGCCCTTGCTCTTTGAGGCGTTGGCGAACCTGACGAGCGTTATCTCCTTCTAGAGTGCCTTTTTTTGATTTGCCCTTTTTATCGAGTGCTTTGTATTCAAATGCCGCCATTACTCCTCCCGAGTCACGCGCATCACTTCTTCAAAAGAGGTAACACCTTGGCGAACTTTGGCTAAACCATCACTTTGGATACTCGGCGTATGCTGACGAACGGCGTGCTCAATTTCTTTTTCGCCCGCCTCGCTGTGGATCAAGCTTTGCACTTGACCATCGACCAAGATCAATTCGTGGATCCCGGTACGGCCGCGATACCCCTTGTGATTACAATGCTCACACCCATTGGGCTTATACAAGACGAGCGGTTCATCATCACTGTGATGAAAGTATTTTTGCTGCTCGTTATCCGCTTGGTAGGGCGTTTTGCAGTGCTGGCATAAGGTGCGCACCAATCGCTGAGCTAACACCCCGAGCAAAGAAGACGAAATCAAGAAAGGCTCCACCCCCATATCACGCAAACGAGTAATAGCACCAACCGCGGTATTGGTGTGTAACGTAGACATCACCAAGTGCCCGGTTAACGACGCTTGTACAGCGATTTGTGCGGTTTCTAAATCGCGAATCTCCCCCACCATCACCACATCAGGGTCTTGACGTAAAATGGCTCTAAGACCGCGCGCAAAGGTCATGTCGACTTTGGGATTCACTTGCGTTTGACCAATGCCATCAATATCAAACTCTATCGGATCTTCTACCGTGAGAATGTTGCGCTCATTGCTGTTGATCTCTTGCAAGCCAGCGTACAAGGTGGTTGATTTACCCGAACCGGTTGGGCCAGTGACCAACAAAATCCCATGTGGCCTTTGGATTAAATGAGCAAAGTTTTCATGGATGTCTTTGGTCATCCCCAAGCTGAACAAATCCAAGCGGGTGGCATTTTTGTCCAACAAACGCATCACCACGCGCTCGCCGTGAGAAGAAGGCATGGTCGACACACGTACATCCACAGCCCGACCGCCGATGCGCAAAGAAATACGTCCGTCTTGAGGCACGCGTTTCTCTGCGATATCAAGCTTGGCCATGACCTTGACTCGCGAGACCAATAACGGCGCGAGCTTGCGACTGGGTGATAGCACCTCTCGCAACACGCCATCGACGCGAAAGCGGATCGACAAACTGACCTCAAAGGTTTCAATGTGAATATCCGACGCACCTTCTTTGATTGCCTCACTCAACATCGCGTTAATCAATTTAATGATCGGGGCATCGTCTTCGGATTCGAGCAGGTCTTCGTTTTGCGGCAGTTCTTCCGCCAACGAAAAAAAATCCTCGCTATCAGCGCCAATGTCTTCCATCAATTGGCGCGCTTCAGAAGAGTCGCGCTGGTAGAGCTCGGTAAGCTTTTGTTCAAACTCACTGTCGCTGAGTAGCCGCGGCTCTACACTCATGTGCAATACGCGACGCACCTCAATTAAGGCCGCGGGGTTGAGCGGCGCTTTGTAGTACAACACCGGCTTTTGCTCATTAGAACTCGGCTCAATCGCCACTTTAAAACGATTGGCAAAGCTAAAGGGCAAACGGCGCAAAGAAGGAGCGTCTGAACGGCTAACTGTCATTACGGCTCCCTAACTTGACCAATAAAGGCTTGAATTTCAGGGGCATGATACTGGTCAAGGCCATACTTAGGCATCACAGGTGTATGCACACCATCCATCAAACGCAGATCCTTTTCTGCCTGATACAACTGCTCGGCGCGGATGTAATTGTATTTTCGTTGAGTTAAACCATCCGCTGTCACCCCATCGCGAATGATGGTCGGTTTCAAGAACACCATCAAGTTGCGCTTTTCCACTGCGCTACTGGTCGAACGGAACATCCAACCGATGTAAGGCAAATCGCCAAGCAATGGTACCTTAGATTCACTTTCTGCCGTGCGCTCATCAATCAGACCGCCGAGGACTATCATCTGACCGTCATTGACCATCACCGAGGTTTTCAACTGACGTTTACCAAAGCGAATATCGACCGCGCCACTGGCGCCCAAGACGTTGGAGACTTCTTGTTCAATCGTCAGTTGGACCGCATCGCCTTCGTTGATTTGCGGTACGACCGTCATTTTGATGCCCACCTCTTTTCGTTCAACGGTTTGAAACGGGCTGCTGTCTCCGCCACTCCCCGTGGTTGAACCGGTGATCACCGGCACCTCTTCACCGGCGATGAAAGACGCCTCGCCGTTGTCCATCACCGTAATACTCGGCGACGATAAGATATTGGTGTTAGAGTCGCTTTCGACCGCGGTCAGCAATGCGGTCCAGTCACCGAATGTGATCGCCACGGCTGCCCCTTCGACACTCGACAGCGAAGACGCCAGGGTGGTGTAGTCACCGTCATCGGTTGATTCGTAAGAATACACTTCACCATCTGAGACACCGCTGATGGTTTCTGTTGTATCTTTAGCTTCTTCGATACCCACCATCACACTGCCAATTTGCGTACTGGCATTGCCGTACTGAATCACGCTGCCGCTAGAGAGTGAGCCCCATTGCACACCGAGGTTGACACCATTGTTTTCCGACATATCGACAATTAAAGCCTCAATTAACACTTGAGCGCGGCGAATATCCAATTGATCGATAATGCCTTGCATTGCCGCCATCACATCCGGTGGTGCCGATAAAACCAATGAGTTAGTTTCTGGGTGGGCAGAAATCACCACATTTTCACGCAGGCTACTCGACGAAGACGATTTTTTATCGCCCGAAGATTTGTTTTTCAGTAAATTGTCCGAAACGCCTTGCAGCACGCTGACCAACTCTTCCGCTTTGGCGTACTTGAGGTAAACAACTCTGTTGTTGTTGTCTTTGGTCGCCATTTCAATATCGAGCTTGCGGATTAAGTTAGTAATTCGCTCGCGAACCTGCGGTTCACCGGAAATCAACACTGAGTTAGTACGCTCGTCGGCGACAATTTTAGGGATTAACAATTCAGGCGTGTTGTTGCTTTTGCCTTCTTTGTTTAACGCTTCAACAATACGCACCATCTCGGAGGCCGAAGCATTTTGCAGTTCGATCACTTCGACGTTTTTATCACCGGCTTGGTCAACCCGCTTGATGATATTGGCCAAGCGATTAACCACCGCCGCACGGCCCGTAATCAAGATAATATTGGCGGGGTCGTAATGCACCACATTGCCAGCGCCTGCGTTATTGACCAATTGGCGCAGCAAAGGCGAAAGCTCTCGTACCGATACGTTTTTTACCGCAACCACACGCGTGACCACATTGTCACCTTGGGCAGAGTCATCGCCCACCACAGGAATCGCTGCCGTCTTAGAGTCTTTCGCTTTGATCACTTTTAAAACATTGTTATCCGACTCGACAACAGCGTAACCATAAACCTCTAATACATTGAGAAAAAAGCTGTAATACTGCTCTTCATTGAGCAAGTCATAACTGCGCACATCGATTTTGCCACGCACCGATGGATCGACAATGATGGTCTTGTCCAAATTGCGGCCAACCACATTGATAAACTCTTTAATGTCGGTGCCCTTAAAGCTGGCACTGAACTCTTCTGCCCACACCAAACTTGGCGTGGTGAGCAAGCTGCCGATCATCAACCAAGTGCTTTTACGTAACCAGTGTTTCACTTTTTTCTCCCTGCCTTAAGCGAAAGTCCATGACTTAAGGGTTTAAAATTGGATAAATACATTGTAGCGCTGACCATCACGAAGTACGGTCAAATCAAGTTCTGATGGATCACTGAGTGATTGCGCTAAACTGGGCAACACCGATTGGTCAGTAAGATCCATGCCATTGAGCTCGACGGCAATATCGCCATCTTCAAGCCCCAATGAGGTAAATAATTCAGCATTGCTGCCTGGGCTTAATCGAAAACCTTGCACTTCACCGTCTTGCGTCACTTGTGACAACTTGACGTACTTGAGTAGCGATTGCGGGTTTTCTCGCACTTGTTGTTTGATAGAAGCCAACTCGTCGGCGGCCGCTTCATCGTCTTCGCGTGCCGAGCGTTCGCGGGTCCCACTGGCCAAGTTACGCTCATCGTAATCTATGCCTTGCAACATCAAGGTTTCATCTCGCCCGACGTTTTCAATAATCACGCGATCGGGATAAACGGCTTTTAAACTGGCTTTGGTGCCATCAATGCTTTCGCCGACCCCGTAGGTTGCTTGATTACCGCGATTGGCGATCACCGCTAGACTCAGTTCAGGGTCGGAACTGGCTACCGCGCCAACTAAGGTGAGGTTCAAACGGGTTTTCGGCGCATCTTTGACCACCGGCGGCGGCGCTTTGGGCTCGCTGGCTTTAGCGCGGTATTGGCCGAACAAGTTCGCGGCTTTGAGCTCAGCTAAATTCAGCGGTGCTGAGCTAGGCTCTTTGGCACTTTTAGTCACTGGGCTCGCTTGCCATGGCGCAAGTGATGGGGAGTCGGGCACAACCCACCACACCGATTGCCCAACAATCCACCCTGACGCGGCAAGACAACCCAAGGTGGCTAGTATGCTGGTCTTAGATTGAATCATCAGGTGGTGTTGTAGCACGGCGGACAACCCAGGTAGGCTTTTAGAAATTGCACTCAGCTCCATTTGCTTCACTTATGGTTATTTCCTTTACTGGCTCTTACTCTCTGCGCAATGCTGATATACACGCGGAAAACATAACAAAATCCTATCATAAGACACCACTATGATGACGTCTTAGTGATGAACAACAAATTTAGCTTGAAAAGTATGATCTACGTCACCATTTAAAGCTAACATCATGTTCACCTCTATTAAGATATCATGAAAATGTCGCGACTCATGCTATGACGCACTAAGAAAGTGGTGTCACTTTGCTGTTTGACGTTTTTTTTGTCATCTTTGCGACAAAAACCGCTAAAATAGAGTGAATACGCTATTTAATCGCAATCGTTAGAGAGCCAAATTTGACATGAGTTCCCCACAAGACAATGTAAGATTAGACAAATGGTTGTGGGCAGCGCGATTTTACAAAACGCGCTCCATCGCCAGAACCATGATCGACGGCGGCAAAGTGCATTACAACGGCCAGCGCAGCAAACCGAGTAAAGTCGTCGAAGTGGGCGCTACCATTACTCTGCGCCAAGGCCATTTGCAAAAGCAAGTCGTGATTGAAAAGATTTCCGATCAACGCCGTGGTGCCCCTGAAGCACAGACGCTGTATCAAGAAACACAAGCCAGTATTGAGCAACGTGAAGAACAGGCTTTACAACGCAAGATGATGGCGCATAATCCCAGTCCCGAACGACGCCCGGACAAAAAACAACGTCGTGACATCATTAAATTCAAACATCAATAACAGCTGGAGTTTCCGCAATGGCGAACAATGTGTTGAACCGCTACCTTTTTGAAGACCTTTCGGTACGAGGTGAGCTAGTACAATTAGACGATACCTACCAACAGGTCATCTCCAATAAGGACTACCCGGCTGTGTTGCAAACCTTGCTGGGCGAGTTGATGGTCGCGACTTCTTTGTTGACGGCCACCCTCAAATTTGAAGGCTCAATTACCATGCAGCTGCAAGGCGATGGCCCAGTCTCCCTCGCGGTCATCAACGGCGATCACGAGCAAAAACTGCGCGGTGTTGCCCGTTGGGAAGGCGAACTATCCGACCAAGCGAGCATTCACGATTTGATGGGCAAAGGTTATTTGGTGATTACCATTGAGCCCAAACAAGGTGAACGCTACCAAGGTATTGTGGCTTTAGAAGGCAACAACCTCGCTGAAATTCTCGAAGGCTACTTTGCCAACTCAGAGCAGCTAAAAACTCGCTTGTGGATCCGCACCGGTGAGCACCAGGGCAAAGCGCACGCGGCAGGTATGCTGCTACAAGTCATGCCCGACGGCAAAGGCAGTGCCGATGACTTTGAACACTTAGAGCAACTAACCGCAACGGTTAAAGACGAAGAGTTGTTTGGACTAGAAGCGCAAGAACTGCTGTACCGTCTGTACAACCAAGAAAAAGTCCAACTGTTCCCGGCTCATGAGGTGAGTTTTTATTGCGGTTGTTCTCGTGAACGCAGCGGCGCTGCGATTATTACTCTAGACCCAGCAGAAGTGGCGGAGATCGTAAAAGAAGAAGGCGCAATCACCTTGCATTGCGATTACTGTGGTAACAACTATCGCTTTGATGCCGAAGACATCGAGCAATTATACCAACAAGCGCAAGCGCCAAAAGACAGTACCTTACATTAATCTTGCCAATACAAGCGCGTGGTATTGCCACCGCTAAACTAAGCAAAAATCCTCACGTCAAGCCGCGCAAAACCTGCTCGGCTTGTCATTTTTGAGCGGCTCTTTTACCTGTTTTTTCACATCTTTTGCCACCTTACTCACGTTTCTGTGTAATTCCTTTTTTTGCCTCGATTAATTAGCCATTTTTTTGATACCTATCCCTTTTTCGACCTAACTGAATGTTACTATCCGAATCAGGTGCTACCACAAATTGAGTCAACAGGCCCAAGGCCAGGCTCACCATTGAACGAATTCAATATAAAAAACAAGTTCGATATAACAAAAAGCACCGTGACGACATGACCAATAACGAAAATTGAAAGGCTCAGGAGCTGCTATGACCGTAATAGATCCGCGACCTCAGTGTCAGGACATCGATTTGACACAATACGGAATACAATCCACCATTGACATTGTTCGCAACCCCAGTTTCGAACAATTATTTGTCGAAGAAACCCTCCCGACACTCACTGGCTACGAAAAAGGCACTGTAACCGAACTTGGCGCGGTTGCCGTTGACACCGGCGTCTTTACTGGCCGCTCGCCAAAAGACAAGTACATCGTCAAAGACGACACCACAGCAGAGACGTTTTGGTGGTCCGATCAAGGCAAAAATGACAATCATCCTCTATCGACCGAAACCTGGCAGCAACTCAAATCCCTCGTGACTGAGCAACTGTCGAGAAAACGTTTGTTTGTCGTCGACGGCTTTTGCGGTGCCAATCCCAACTCTCGGCTGAGTGTACGCATTATCACTGAAGTCGCCTGGCAAGCGCACTTCGTCAAAAACATGTTCATTCGCCCCAGCGAAGAAGAACTGGCAGACTTTGTACCTGACTTTGTCGTTCTCAATGGCTCCAAAACTCACAACCCCAATTGGCAACAACAAGGGCTCAACTCAGAAAACTTCATCGCCTTTAACTTAACCGAACGCATGCAAATTATCGGCGGGACTTGGTATGGCGGCGAAATGAAAAAAGGGCTGTTCTCTGTGATGAATTACTTGTTGCCATTAAAGGGGATTGCCTCGATGCACTGCTCGGCCAACGTTGGTCAACAAGGCGATGTTGCGGTCTTTTTTGGTCTGTCCGGCACAGGGAAAACCACACTGTCTACCGACCCTCACCGCCAACTGATCGGCGATGATGAACACGGCTGGGACGATGATGGCGTCTTCAATTTTGAAGGAGGGTGTTACGCGAAAACCATCCGCCTCTCTAAAGCCGCAGAACCGGAAATTTATCACGCCATTCGCCGCAACGCTCTGCTTGAAAACGTCACCGTCGATGCCGAAGGCCGAATTGACTTTGACGATGGCTCACGCACTGAAAATACGCGGGTCTCTTACCCGATTGAACACATCGAGAATATAGTGACTCCCGTCTCTAAAGCCGGCCATGCGCAAAAAGTGATCTTTTTAACCGCCGATGCCTTTGGGGTCTTGCCTCCGGTTTCACTCCTTACCGATGAACAAGCTCAATACCACTTTTTATCGGGTTTTACCGCCAAACTTGCGGGTACCGAGCGCGGCATTACCGAGCCAACCCCGACGTTTTCAGCGGCGTTTGGCGCGGCATTTTTAAGCTTACATCCCACTCAGTACGCCCAAGTGTTAGTCAAGCGTATGCGTGCGGCCGGTGCTCAAGCTTACTTGGTCAACACCGGCTGGAATGGTACGGGTAAACGCATTTCACTGAAAGAAACACGCGCCATTATCGATGCGATTCTCAATGGCGACATCGATCGCGCGCCCACCACGACAGTACCCATTTTCCAATTGGCGGTCCCACAAGCGCTACCCGGAGTCAGTACTGAATTATTAGACCCTCGCAATAGTTACGGCGATGCCAGTCAATGGCAGCAAAAAGCTTGCGATCTTGCCCAGCGCTTTATCGATAACTTTGCTCAATACACGGACACCGAACACGGCCAAGCTCTGGTTGCCGCGGGCCCACAGCTCGACGCTTAACTCAGGTCATCACTCATCTCGACTATGCAATGGACAGAAAAAAGCCCACAAAGGGCTTTTTTTTGATCTTATCCCTCGCCGACACTCAGCACTTATAGCGCATTTTCTCTCAAACGCAGTGTTGTTCTCTGATTTTTCTCGAATTTTACCCTCGCTGGCGATACACTGAACTCAGCTCATTAGCAAGGAGACGCGATCGAGAATGAAATTACTACGCACGTTGAGCATGCTGGTGCTCATCATCCTTTTGCTTTCACCGATCACTTTGGTGGCGTTGTTGTACAGCCCATTTTCTGCCACCGTCTTCAATCAACTTGCCGAGCAACTTGAGTGGCCCATTCACGTCGACAAACTCAATTACCAATTTCCTAACCACCTACGCATTAATGGGTTACATTTTTCACACAGCGAAGTCTCCGATATCGACGCTGTTGAATTATGGCTCGACCGCAACCGTTTGTGGCAAGGTCAACTGGCCGTCGAATCCCTTTTGATTGATGGCGCCTCATGGCAACAAGCACAGGCTTCACTGGCTTGGCCTGATTCTATCCCACTGCGGCGTCTGGCCATTGCCCACCTCGATATTGCCCATGGCCCGTGGAGTGTTCGCGACCTGCAACTGCAAATTGACAACCCAACCTGGCAAGAAGGGCAATGGCTCCCTTATGGCGACATCCAGCTTTACGCAGAGCAATTTTACTGGCACGGACAAGCCCTTAACCACTTGCTTATTCACGGCCAGTGGCAGCCAGAGCAAAGCCAAATTCAAGGCTTTTCCTTTCAATGGAACAAGGCGAAGGTCACCGGACAAGCCTGGCAAAATGCTCAGCAGCAATGGGTCATCGACAATGCCACGGTAGATTCTCTCAATGTTAACCAAGAACAAACTGAGTCCCTGTCCAAACACTTGCTCTCTTTCGCGCCCATTGACGAGATAAAAAGCCTCAATGTCGTCAATAGCAACATCAGCAGTACCAAATGGCAAGCTTCCGGGTTAAATCTCGCCATTGAACACTGGCGTCCCAAACGGCCTTTTGAGCGCCAAACGGCAACCTTATATTTACAAGCCGACAGTCTACAAACTGCAGGGGAAACGCTACTCAACCCAGTGATTCAACTTGCCCAGCGCGATGGTCAGTTAAGCCTACAGCGCATACAGGCCAATTGGCGAGAGGGAAAACTAAGTCTTCAGGGGCAATTCAGCCAACGACAACTCAGCTTATCTCACCTACAAATCAGTGGGGTGCGTTATCGCCTTGAGGACCCAGACTCTCAGCGCACACTGGAGCGGTTATTGGCGCAACTACAAAAGCTCAATGGGCTATCGATTGAGCGCTTAGACTTGAAAAACAATCAAATCATCCAACTTGCCCAAGCGCCCTTTTGGCAAGTCACTGGGCTAGACGCAGAGGGTAAACAACTCGATGTTATCCAGCAACAGCAATGGGGCTTGTGGCAAGGCAAGCTGACTCTAAGTGCTGATAACGCCAGTCTCGAACGCTATTACTCCTCACGCCCTATCATCAGCATGCACAGTGACGACGGTCACTGGCAGCTCGAACGCTTACTGGTGCCGCTGAAACAAGGCTATCTTGAAGGGCAAGCGCAAATTGATTTACGCCCGCTGAGCCAGCCTTGGCAAATGTCACTCTCTGGTGCGGGATTGCCACTGAGTGCTTGGCGTGGATTCACTCCCCTTCCTCAGGCCTTACACGCCCTGACAGACTTTGATATGCAGTTATCCGGTTTAGCGGGGGATTCATCAATATTGAGTCACTCTCTCAGTGGTCACATCGACGCTGAGCTGCACCATCAGTACACTGAGCTCAACGACGCCAAAGTCCCTTTCCGCTCTGATGACATTCGTTTAAAACTAGACCGGGGCAGAGTAACCTTAGCCCCGGTCACCCTACAAGGGCCAAACTGGCATTTTGACTGGCAAGGCAGCGCCGATTTAGCCAACACGGCTTGGCCACAGTTTCAGTCTCGACTCCAATGCCAAGCAGACGACAACTGTTTGTCGCCATTAGATCATCAAAAGGGTCAACCAGAATAACGGGTTAGGTTTAACGCGCCTAAAAACTTGGCAAGCTTGAAGAGAGTGACGTGAATTGACTGAGTAGAGAAAGACCAAATAGGCGCGTGAAATCGACCAAGGACTGAGCGCATTACCACATCGAGGCCTTGGTCTCTCGTTTTTTCTGTACTATTTAGACCACAGAATAAATCAAATTGCTATGCTGCACATCGGTATTACACGTCGTCGATATCCGGCAACAACATATAGGTGCCGACAAAGTGCACTGCTTCGACATCACCACTATAAATCTTTACATTGATAACGATACGCGCTTTACGCCCAGACGCGAGCCGATCCAAATCCCCGCTCATTCCATCAAGCGAGGTCTTCGCGACGGGTAATGATTCCACTGGCTTTTGATAACGGATATGACTGTCGGCCAGCACAATTGCGCCAGAAAGGCCACGTTCCTTGAGCAATAACCAAGTCATTCCCCACCCTGTCAAGGTAGCCAAGGTGAACGCCGAGCCGGCAAACATGGTATTGTGAGGGTTCAAATTGGGGTTGAGCTGGGCGCGGCACTCAAATTGATAACCGGTATACTCGTTAATTTTAATCCCCATTTTGTCACTGATTGGAATTTGCTCTTCCCAACGCTGTTGCAATTCCTGGCACCACTCCGGGCGGCGCATAACCGATTTGAACAACGGCAAAACTTTGACCATCTGCTGGTGACGCACTGGGCCACGCTCATCGCTCAGTTCGCCGCGTCGCTCAAAACCATTTTTTTCATAGAAAGAAATCGAATCTTCACGGGCATTACACACCAACCGCTTCGCGCCTTCTTGACGAGCCAATTGCTCCAGGGTCACCAAAAGCAATGAACCTAGCCCCTTGTGACGGCGATTGCTTTTTACCGCCATAAAACGGATCTGGCCTTCTTCATCTGGGGTAATGTACAAACGCCCTATCGCCATCGGACGGCCACGGCCATCGACAATCATTCTGTGGTGGCTCATGGGGTCAAATTCATCGCGCTCTGAGCCCTCGGGCATACACCAAGGCTCTCTTAACATCTGCCAACGGAAATGAAAGTACTTGCTAATTTGATTATCCGTTTTTGGCGTGACCAATTTAAACATAACTGTCCTTAGTTCATTTTATCATTGAGCCAATACGGCGAGTTTATACCTGCAACCAGAACGTGACGGGCCCATCATTGACCAAAGAGACTTGCATGTCTGCCGCAAAGCGCCCTCTTTCGGTGTGGATCTGCTCGCTAGCCAAATCCGAAAAATAATCATACAAGGCGCGAGCTTGCTCTGGGTCAGCACCACGAGAAAAACCGGCTCGTGTCCCTTTGCGCGTATCGGCGGGCAAAGTGAATTGCGACACAACCAAAAGCTCGCCATTCACCTGCTGTACATTGAGGTTCATCTTGTCGTTTTCATCACTAAACACGCGATACGTGATCACTCGCTCCATTAAACGCTTGGCTTTGGCCTGATCGTCCCCTTGCTCGACGCCAAGCAACACCAGTAATCCCTGTTTAATTTGCCCAACGGTTTCCCCTTCAACATCAACGCGAGCTTCACTTACTCGCTGAATCAGTGCTATCACGATTTAACTCCTGTGTGACTTGTTTTGGCGACGATGAGTCTACCACGTCTGCTTCGCTCTGCCACTGAGGATGCCATTGAACTCTTTCTCCCAGTGCTGCCGAGACTTCCGCGCCAAATAAGACGATCATCCAACACAAATAAACCCAAACGAACAAAATCGGAATTGCGGCCAAGGCGCCATAAATCAGTTGGTAAGAAGGGAAAGTAGCCACGTACAAGACAAAACCGCGCTTGCTCAGCTCAAATAATACCCCAGCGACGACTCCACCTAACATAGCTTGGCGAATAGACACTTTTTTATTGGGCACTAAAAGGTATAACCCGGTAAAGGCCAAAAACGAAAAACTCAATGGAATCCATTTTAACAAGCCTGTGATGGCCGATGACCAGGTTTCGCTGTGGGACAGTGAAATAGAAGTGATGTACGAGGTCACCGCGATACTGGCACCGACCAGAATGGGGCCTAAGGTCAATACCATCCAGTACATAGAAAAAGAAAACACCGCGCGACGCTTGGTTTTAATTCGCCAAATATGATTCAAGCTTTTATCGATATTAGAAATCAACGAAATCGAGGTGATGAATAAGAACACGGCGCCAACTG
Source organism: Vibrio sp. (assembly GCA_041587235.1). Taxonomy (GTDB): domain Bacteria; phylum Pseudomonadota; class Gammaproteobacteria; order Enterobacterales; family Vibrionaceae; genus Vibrio. Next base: position 39,162 of record JBFGYW010000001.1, on the reverse strand, counting down.
CCGACATTTTGCCGGTATTATTGACAAATTGATACAAAACATCGCGAACACTATCACCGGCGGCGGGCAATAAATTGGTCAACAAGAAGTCTTGAATCTCTTCACTCACATCAGCAAAAGCAGAAAATGCCGACATTAAAGAGATCAGTACAGTCAGTAACGGCACCAAGGACAACAAGGTGATGTAAGCCAAATAACCCGCATTGACATTGATCCGGTCCTGACTCACACGTTGGTATAAATACTGAGTGTAATTCCACGCCACCTGGCGCTGTTGAGCCCATTGAGACGACTCCAATTTCAACCTAGAAAACATAAAACTTTATCCATCGCGGTTAAGGCACCGATCAGCAGTACCTAAAATTGATCACTGCTTCCTATCATTGCATGTCGGTTGCGCTGTCGGCAATAGCTAGGCCAGCAAGTTTCACTTATACCAATTTGTCATCGATAGCGATCAAACTTAGTGAGCGAATCACAGCGAGCTAACGGCCTAGACAAAGAACCTGCCAAAGACCTTGTCGGTAGTAAAAAATAAGCCCGCCTCGAAGCGTTCGAGAGCGGGCTTATTAGAAGATTAATTTACGACTCAGAAGAGACGATTAATCTCGGAATTATTTACCACCGCGAGAGGCGCGTTTACGGTCGTTTTCTGTCAAAAACTTCTTGCGAATACGGATGCTTTCAGGGGTAACTTCAACCAACTCGTCATCATCGATAAACTCAAGTGCTTGCTCAAGCGTGTACTTGATTGCTGGTGTCAGAACCTGCGCATCGTCAGTACCAGAAGCACGGACGTTGGTCAGCTGCTTGCCTTTCAAACAGTTCACCGTGAGATCGTTTGAACGGTTGTGAATACCAATCACTTGGCCTTCGTAAACTTCGTCCGCGTGCTCAGTGAACAAACGGCCACGCTCTTGCAAGTTAAACAATGCGTAAGTCAGCGCTTTACCCGTCGCATTAGAGATCAATACGCCATTGACACGTTGGCCGATTTCACCGCCTTTGTGTGGTCCGTAGTGATCAAAGGTATGATAAAGAAGGCCAGAACCTGAAGTCAGGGTCATGAACTCAGTTTGGAAACCGATCAAACCGCGAGAAGGCATGACAAAGTCCATGCGTACACGACCTTTTCCATCTGGAGACATATCTTTTAGCTCACCTTTACGCAAGCCAATGTTCTCCATGATACCGCCTTGGTGCTCTTCAATAACATCAATCGTGACGGTTTCAAACGGTTCCATCAACTGGCCGTTTTCTTCTTTGATGATCACTTCAGGGCGAGATACCGCGAGTTCAAAACCTTCGCGGCGCATGTTTTCAATCAAGATAGAAAGGTGAAGCTCACCACGACCAGACACGCGGAATTTATCAGGATCGTCAGTTTGTTCTACACGCAATGCCACGTTGTGAACAAATTCTTTTTCAAGACGCTCAAGAATATTACGCGAAGTCACGTACTTACCTTCTTTACCTGCAAAAGGCGAGGTGTTGACTTGGAAAGTCATGGTCACTGTAGGCTCATCAACAGACAGAGGGGGTAGCGCTTCAACTTTACCTTGATCACAAATGGTGTCAGAGATTTTAAGCTCACCCAAACCGGTAATGGCAATAATGTCACCGGCCGTTGCAGCCTCAACTTCGTGACGCTCAAGGCCGAGGTAACCCAATACGGTACCCACTTTGCCATTGCGAGTTTTGCCATCCGCGCCGACAACCGTCACCATTTGGTTTGGCTTTACACGACCACGAGTTACGCGGCCCACACCAATGACACCAACGTATGAGCTGTAATCAAGCTGAGAAATTTGCATTTGCAACGGACCATCTAGGTCAACGTTTGGAGAATCCACGTTGTCAACGATCGCTTGGAATAGCGGCTCCATATCGCTGCCTTCTTCGCCTTCTTCAGCAGAAGCCCAACCATTAAGCGCTGATGCATAAATAACTTGGAAATCTAACTGCTCGTCAGAAGCGCCCAAGTTGTCAAACAAGTCAAAAACTTGATCCATAACCCAATCAGGACGAGCGCCAGGGCGGTCGATCTTGTTGATAACAACAATTGGCTTTAGACCGTGAGAAAAGGCTTTTTGCGTAACGAAACGAGTTTGCGGCATTGGGCCGTCAACGGCATCGACGATCAAAAGTACACAATCAACCATCGACATAATACGTTCCACTTCGCCACCGAAGTCGGCGTGCCCAGGAGTGTCGACGATATTGATGCGGTAGTCATTCCAGTTAATTGCGGTGTTTTTCGCCAAAATAGTAATGCCGCGTTCTTTCTCAATATCGTTCGAGTCCATGACTCGTTCTTCAACCTCACCGCGAGACTGTAACGTCCCTGACTGCTGAAGCAATTTGTCTACCAAGGTAGTTTTGCCATGGTCAACGTGCGCGATGATGGCGATATTTCTCAATTTATCAATCTGTGAAGTGGTCATGGATTGTATTTCACTCATTAAAGAAGCGTCGCAGATCGAGTTTGTCGCGGCGCTTATATGGTTTAAAAAACGGCAATAATGTACCAGATTTCCGCAAAAAACCCAGAAATATGTGACTTATTTAACGAGAAAAGCCAATTGGCCCTCTTCTCATTGATGAATATGTCGCCAAGGGCATGACAAAAACGCTATCTGGATCACAAGCTTATAAATCTTTCTGATATCATTTAAACCGCGTTTTTCTGACGAATCGCTATTCAACGCCTTGTTTCATCAAGGCTGGGTTCACTTTTATTCTATGACACAAAAAATTCACCCTTATTCGAATCCATTGACAAAATCGAACATTCACGGCTCAATGAAATTATCGAATTGTATCGAGATAGTGCACATCATGGTGCATTGCCAATACTAAAGCACCAATATGGTGCAACTCGAGATCATGATGGTGCAAAGTGTTGCACCACAACAGCAAGAAAATTAATTAAACATTTGTTTTACAAGGAAATATTTTTTTGGCATGGTTCTAGCTATACCAAAATCAGTATCGATTAATCACTCATAAAAAATTAATCAATGCCAGATTCAAGTGAATCTCGCCAAAAAAACGCTTTAATAACACCGGAGGTTATCCAAGATGTCAGTAGAAAATGTGCTATCGCTGATCCAAGAAAACGAAGTAAAATTTGTCGACTTACGTTTCACCGACACGAAAGGTAAAGAACAACACGTTTCTATTCCTGCTCACCAAATCGATGCCGACTTCTTTGAAGAAGGTAAAATGTTTGATGGTTCTTCTGTTGCAGGTTGGAAAGGGATCAATGAATCTGACATGGTGTTAATGCCAGACGCGACCAGCGCGGTACTCGACCCATTTACTGAAGATGCAACCCTGAACGTTCGTTGTGACGTTCTTGAGCCAGCAACCATGCAAGGCTACGACCGCGATCCGCGCTCTATTGCCCAACGCGCAGAAGAATACATGCGTTCAACGGGTATTGCCGATACCGTGCTTGTCGGTCCAGAGCCAGAATTCTTCTTATTCGACGACGTAAAATTCAAGACCGACATGTCTGGCTCTTCTTACAAGATCGACGATATCGAAGCGTGCTGGAACTCAGACACGGACTACGAAGGCGGCAACAAAGGCCACCGCCCAGGCGTGAAAGGCGGTTACTTCCCAGTAGCACCGGTTGATTCTTCACAAGACATTCGCTCAGCCATGTGTTTGATCATGGAAGAAATGGGCCTAGTTGTCGAAGCGCACCACCACGAAGTCGCTACGGCAGGTCAAAATGAAATCGCATGTCGTTTCAACACTTTGACGAACAAAGCAGACGAAATCCAAATCTACAAATACGTGGTTCACAACGTGGCACACGCATTTGGCAAAACCGCGACCTTTATGCCTAAACCACTGGTTGGCGACAACGGTTCTGGTATGCACGTTCACCAATCTCTTTCAAAAGATGGTGTTAACTTGTTCGCAGGTGACAAGTACGGCGGTCTCTCTGAAACAGCGCTTTACTACATTGGCGGTATCATCAAACACGCACGTGCTATCAACGCATTTGCAAACGCATCGACCAACTCGTACAAGCGTTTGGTACCGGGTTTCGAAGCACCCGTTATGCTTGCTTACTCAGCGCGTAACCGTTCTGCATCTATTCGTATCCCTGTGGTTTCTAGCCCGAAAGCACGCCGTATCGAAGTGCGTTTCCCCGATCCAACAGCAAACCCATACTTAGGTTTTGCTGCGCTACTGATGGCTGGTCTTGACGGAATTAAGAACAAGATTCACCCAGGTGAAGCGATGGACAAAGACCTGTACGATCTCCCTGCAGAAGAAGCAGCTGAGATTCCAAAAGTTGCTGAGTCTCTACAAGAAGCCTTGGCTGCACTTGATGCAGACCGTGAGTTCCTCACTGCGGGTGGTGTATTCTCTGATGACTTCATCGATTCATACATTACGCTAAAATCAGCCGACGTTGAGCGCATTAACATGACGACTCACCCGGTTGAGTTCGAGCTTTACTACTCAGTTTAATTGATTGATTAAAAGAAGAAAAACCCGCACTCGTTGCGGGTTTTTTATTGCCAATTTATCTCCTAAACCCACCTTAATCGGCAAGCTTATTGCATCCTCTACTTTGAGTATTATCCCTATAAAGGTGCATATTCCAGCAACGAGCCGTTTTAGTGCTATTTTGCGCACCATTTCAAGCCAGACAAAGGAATATGGCTAACAGCGACGGTTTCTTACTCTGTTCAAAGAGACACAAAGTGCACTAAAATAGTGCTTAGCACCAATATTGGTAGACGGAAGGACAAAAATGGTGGATATAAAATCCAATACAATTTTAGACAACATGGTCACAGCTTGTTTAATTCTCGATGACACCCTGTTCGTCCGTTTTGCTAATCCATCGGCAGAACAACTCTTTTCTCAAAGTGCCAAACGCATTGTCGGTCAGCCTTTGTCGCAAATGGTACAACACGCCTCGATGGATCTCGCGTTGTTATCACAGCCGTTGCAAAGTGGGCAGAGCATTACCGATAGCGATGTGACTTTTGTCGTTGACGGTAAACCCTTATTACTCGAAGTCACCGTCAGCCCTATGGTATGGGAGCAAGAGTTATCCCTATTGGTCGAAGTGCGAAAAATCGATCAGCAGCGACGTTTAACCCAAGAGTTGAATCAACACGCCCAACAGCAAGCCGCCAAATTATTGGTCAGAGGACTTGCCCATGAGATCAAAAACCCACTCGGTGGTTTGCGAGGGGCGGCGCAGTTACTGGAAAAAACCCTTCCCGATCCAGAACTGACCGAGTATACCCATATTATCATTGAACAAGCTGACCGTTTAAGAGCCTTAGTGGATCGCTTATTGGGCCCGCAAAAGCCCGGAAAAAAACAGCGGGCCAATGTCCACCAAGTCTTAGAAAAAGTGCGACAGTTGGTCGAGCTCGAATGCCAGCATTCTTTGACCATTGAGCGCGATTACGATCCGAGCTTACCGGACATTTATATGGATCACGATCAAATCGAGCAAGCCTTGCTCAATATCACCAGCAACGCTGGGCAGATTTTGTCCAAGCAGCCCAATGGCCATATTATTATGCGCACTCGTACCGCACACCAAGCCAACATTCACGGCAAACGCCACAAGCTGGCAGCGCGCATTGAAATTATCGACAACGGGCCTGGAATCCCAAGCAACTTGATCGATACGTTATTTTATCCCATGGTCAGTGGCCGTGAAGGCGGAACAGGGCTAGGCCTCTCTATTTCACAAAATCTCATCGATCAACACCACGGAAAAATCGATGTCGAAAGCTGGCCAGGTTACACAAATTTCACTATTTATTTACCGATTAAATGAGTCATGGCAGTCAAGACTCATCGCAGGCAAGGATTAACACATGAGTAAAGGATATGTTTGGGTCGTCGATGACGACAGCTCAATTCGGTGGGTTATGGAGAAAACACTCTCCTCCGCCGACATAAAATGCGAAACCTTCGCCGATGGGGAAAGCGTTTTAATGATGCTGGAAAGAGAAACCCCTGACGTCTTGGTTTCGGACATTCGCATGCCAGGGATCGACGGCATTGAACTGCTGCGCAAAGTACATGAGCAATGCCCAGAGCTACCTGTGATTATAATGACCGCCCACTCTGATCTTGACGCCGCCGTCAATGCCTATCAAAAAGGCGCCTTTGAATACTTACCCAAGCCCTTTGACATTGACGAGGCGTTAGCACTGGTTGAGCGTGCCGTCTCACACAGTCACGAGCAACGTCGCGGCCAAAGTGAACCCGACCTCACCCCGACACAAACCCCAGAAATCATTGGCGAAGCACCGGCAATGCAAGAAGTATTTCGCGCCATTGGTCGCTTGTCACGCTCCTCGATTTCGGTGTTGATCAATGGCGAATCCGGTACGGGTAAAGAGCTCGTTGCCCACGCGCTCCACCGTCACAGTCCGCGAGCAAGCCAACCCTTTATCGCTCTTAATATGGCTGCTATCCCAAAAGACCTAATCGAATCTGAATTGTTTGGTCACGAAAAAGGCGCGTTCACCGGTGCGCAAAACGTGCGTCAAGGCCGCTTCGAACAAGCCAATGGCGGCACGTTATTTCTCGACGAAATTGGTGATATGCCTTTAGATATCCAAACGCGACTATTGCGAGTGCTCGCCGATGGCCAGTTCTATCGCGTCGGTGGCCACTCCCCGATTAACGTCGATGTTCGCATTGTCGCCGCCACACACCAAAATCTAGAGAAATTGGTCCATCAAGGGGATTTTCGCGAGGATTTATTTCACCGCCTCAATGTCATTCGCATTCAAATACCCGCTTTGCGAGAGCGCAAACAAGACGTTGAAAAACTCACTCAACACTTTTTAGTCAAAGCAGCGGATGAACTCGGCGTTGAAGTAAAAACCTTACATTCGAGCACGCTGGACATTTTAAATCGCCTCAATTGGCCTGGGAACGTACGTCAACTGGAAAACATGTGTCGCTGGTTAACGGTCATGGCCAGCGGCAGTGAAATCTTACCCAGTGATCTCCCTGGCGAACTACTCAATGAACAAAAAGTCGACACCGTCAGTGGCGAGCAGTCTTGGCAGTCTCACCTAGCCAGTTGGGCTAAGCAATCTCTCAACTCCGGACAACAAGACATTCTCTCTTATGCACTCCCCGAGTTTGAACGCATATTGCTTGAAGCCGCGCTCGATCACACCAATGGCCACAAACAAGAAGCTGCAAAAGTCTTGGGTTGGGGACGCAATACATTAACAAGAAAACTCAAAGAGTTATATTAAGTCACAACGCAATTACCAAGCCGATTAATCGACGGATAATCGGCTATATTCAACCCGGTGTCATTGCATCTTCAGCCACATTTGTTTAGGCTCTGTAAAAGTCTTTGTTGAGATATTAATCATGATTACTACACAGTTACCGATTACCGATATTCACCGTCACCTCGATGGCAATATTCGTACTCAAACCATTTTAGAGCTTGGACAGCAATTTGGCATTGAACTACCTGGCCATGATATCGACACCTTAACGCCGCATGTACAAGTGGTCGAAAACCAACCTTCGTTAGTGGCCTTCCTCTCTAAGTTGGATTGGGGGGTGGCAGTCCTCGGTGACTTAGATGCCTGTCGACGCATCGCGCATGAAAACGTCCAAGATGCGCTCAATGCCGGTATTGACTATGCCGAGCTGCGCTTTTCGCCTTACTACATGGCAATGAAGCATCAATTGCCATTACAAGGTGTTGTCGAAGCCGTTATCGATGGCGTGGCCGCTGGCAGTCGTGATTTTGGTGTTAAAACCAACTTAATTGGCATCATGAGTCGCACGTTCGGCAGCCAAGCTTGCCAGCAAGAGCTCGATGCAATTTTGAGCCAAAAGCAACACATCGCAGCCATTGATTTGGCCGGAGATGAGCTTGGCCAACCCGGTCAACAGTTCGTCTCACACTTCCAACAAGTGCGTCGTGCTGATCTCCCCGTGACAATTCACGCCGGTGAAGCCGCAGGTCCAGAGAGTATGTGGCAAGCCATTCGCGAGCTCGGCGCAACGCGTATCGGCCATGGCGTTAAAGCAATTCACGACCCTGAATTAATGGATTATCTCGCCAATCACCGCATTGGTATTGAGTCCTGTCTAACCTCTAACATTCAAACCAGTACAGTCGAAAGCTTAGCCGCCCACCCACTGAAAACCTTCTTAGAGCACGGTATTATGGCCTGTATTAACACCGACGACCCGGCAGTAGAAGGCATTGAATTACCTTACGAGTTTGAAGTTGCAGCCCCAGCAGCAGGCTTGAGCCAAGAACAAATTCGCCAAGCGCAAATCAACGGCCTTGAGATCGCCTATCTCTCGGACTCTGAAAAAGCAGAGCTAAAAGCGATGGCTGCCAAGCGTTAGTCATGCTTAACCGATAAAAAAGAGCCCGCACGGCTCTTTTTTATGTCTATGATTTATATCACCTAGATCACGAGTGAGCCATTTTGGCAACACAGAGTTAGATCACTCGAGAAAATGACTGCGTTTGGGCTTGGTGGCGTAAATAGCGATCAAAGCACATACACACATTGCGGATCAGCAGACGTCCCTTAGCCGAGACGACAAGGGTTTTTCCTTGCCAAATCACTAAGCCATCGTCCAACAACGGCTGTAATAGGCGAAGGTCTTCGGCGAAGTAACGCGTAAAGTCGAGCGTAAAACGGCGCTCTATCTCTTGCGTATCCAGCAAAAAATGGCACATCAGTGATTTGATGACATCGCGGCGAATAAAATCGTCTCGCTCGAGCTGCAGTCCCGCCGCTAAAGCATGACGTTGCTCATTCACTTGCTGATAATAGTCGCGCAACACTTTATGATTTTGCGCATAACTGTCGCCTACCATCGAAATCGCTGAAACCCCAAAACCGATCAGATCGCAATCGCCCTGAGTGGTATAACCTTGAAAATTGCGATGTAATTGGCCTCGGCGCTGTGCCACCGCCAGCTCATCGTCGGGAAGCGCAAAGTGATCCATACCAATGTACTGGTAACCGGCCTGAGTTAAGCGCTGAATGGCCATCTGTAATATGGCCATTTTTTGTTTGCTGCTCGGCAACTCTTCAGGGTCAATTTTTCTCTGGGCAGCAAAGCGCTCTGGCATATGAGCATAATTAAACACGGACAAACGCTCAGGCCGTAAAGCAATCACTTTATCGATGGTTTGACTAAAACTGTCGCGTGTTTGTTTAGGCAAGCCGTAAATCAAATCGAGATTGGTGGACGAAAAGCCCAATCGCTGCGCCTTCGTCACCAAATCCACAATCAGTGCTTCATTTTGCGAACGATTGACCCGAGCTTGTACCTCAGGATCAAAATCTTGTACGCCAATGCTGATGCGATTAAAACCCAAAGAAGACAAGTCATCGAGCAAAGTTAGCTCACACCCTCTTGGGTCGATCTCAATACTGATTTCAGCGTTATCGGCAAAGAAAAACTCTTGTCGCAACAAACTCATCAAGCGCGTCATTTGCTCGTGTGTCAGAAAGGTCGGTGTTCCGCCACCAAAATGCAGCTGTGTGACTTTGCGGTCATCGAGTAACGGGGCTCGTTGACGAATTTCGTGCTCGAGGACATCTAAGTATTCATCGGCTTTAAAAGTGTGGCGAGTGATCACCTTATTACAGCCACAGTAGTAGCAAAGTGTGTGACAAAAGGGGATATGTACATACAAAGACAGCGGCCGCTCGGGGTATTGAGTACACGCCATGTCAAAATCTGAGATCGTAAAGGCTTCGTGAAACTCTAACGCGGTTGGGTACGAGGTGTAACGAGGTCCCGAGAGGTTGTATTTATCGAGGGTCGCCTGATCCCAAATAATGGGATTAAAATCGGCACAATCCGAAGACATAAATCATTTCCGCTGCAGTGAAAAAAACCATGAGATGGCTATTTTGCCACAGAGTTACAGCGGTAATGATGCGTGTTATCAACTAAATTGATAAAGTTTCAAAAAGTGTTAGCAAGATCACTAACCAGTGATTCATCTGTCATTAGTTAAGCCATGTGCTGACTCACCCACTAAGACACCATTTGAATTTGAATTTGGTCGTGCTTACCTGGCGCGACGCGTTCCTTAAGGCGAGTTAAGTCAGCGATAATCTCATCGTTTAAGCGCGATTCAGCTTTAACGCGTACGAGATTGTCTTTCATACGATCTTTTTTCGCCATCTGTTGTCTTTCTTCACCGCGAGGCATCTCTTTGACGATGTGAAACAACTCGGCAATAGCAGGGTAAGTTTCATCAAAGTTGACGCGCTCCTCTCCCTGTACATAATCCATTAAATAATAGACTCGAATGGCGATTTCAGACAAATCACACTGACCTTGAATCCCCGCCATACACAAGGTATTGACGTTATCAAAAATATTGGCATTGCGCTTTGCGATCGCCAGTTCGCGATGCTGCTGTTGCAATTGGTTCTGTTTTTTTAATTTCAGTAACAGAACAATGGCATAGGATGCCAAAACCAAAATAATCATAACGCCGATCATTGCTAATAGCGTGGTATTCATAATTATCCTTTTAGATCATTGATATCAAAGTTATCAAAATCATCCAGCAATGCTTCGTCACTGCGCTCACCTGTCGCTTTTGACGTTTGCGGTTCAGGGGCATCATCTTCGTCTAACAACCCGAGTTGGCTCATCAGTTGTTCAATGCGATCGAGTTTTTCATCGACGCTGCGCTGCAAACCAACACCCAAGTTTTCACCCGCTTCTAAACGGTCGAGCAAAACGTTGAGTTGCGGATCGTTTTCCAACATTTCGAGCTCTTGCTCTGCATTGAGTTTACGCTGCTGTGCAGACACTTTCGCTTTTGGCTCAACAATCAATGGAATTTTTTTCTTACTGCCCAAACGCGGATCACGCGCTTTACCTTGGCCTTTGGCTTGATCATCAGTCACCTGAGAGTGACGACTGCCGGCGTTGTGACCTTTGCGCTTTTTCAATTTTTTGCGCAAACGGCCTTCTTCATCAGATTCGCTGCGATTTAAACCGCGCTTAAATACAAACTCAGGTGCGCCTGCAGCTCCGAGTTTTCTGGTTTTTTTACTTCGTCCCATTACTGCTCTTTCCTCAGTAAAATTACATCGTTACCGACAAACTCAAGCTCGAGCTTATCCCGCTCAGCCAAGTATTGAAAGGTTGTACGACTAAAAAACACCACATGGGTGGGATCATTCTTATAGTGCCAATGACGAAACGCATCGACATCGATCACCATTTTGGTCATTAGACCAAGCCATCCACCTGGCTTGATCATGGCTAACCACTGTTGCCACACTCGATCGGGGTGATGAAGGTGTTCAATCACCTCTGTCGCGGTGACAAAATCATACGTTTGTGTGAGTACCTGTTGATCAGGTCGATAAAAAATATCGTACAACGCGACCTGATGAGACGCCTCTTCAAGCAATAATGAAAGCGTCGGACCAGGTCCACAACCAAAGTCTAGCCCAGAGCACGCTGTGGGTAAACGTTCAATCAAAGGCTTGGCCAAACGAGATAAAAATCGTCGGTAGCCTTTGTCCTCTGGGTTGTTTTCGTGCAGGTCGTATTGCGATTTTTCCTCGTGCGGATTGAGCCTTTGCTCTGGTTCGACAAACACCAGCTTGCACCGTTGACACTGAAAAAAATCACGCCGCTGGTCAGAATAAAACGGCACGCTCGTTTGATGGTGACAAAGTGGGCAAGAATGCATAGTCGATTTCATCCGCAGTAACTCACAAGGATGCGCACCATACCAGAAATGAGGCCAATGTGGGAGAGAATGTGGCGAAGAACTCAACAATTATTCATCGTCAGGGCAATGTAACCAAGGTGAAAAATAACCGCCCACTGCAAAGTAAAATGACGCTTGTGCGAGAGAAAATAATACCAATCTGATTAAGTATGTGGTCAATGATAGCGCAGGAAAAAAGCCGCTCGAGAAAGTGATCATCGGGGTGTAATGAGGTGGGTAGTTATGATGGGCTTAAACAGCAAACAAAGAAAAAAGCGATAGGAAATTCCTATCGCTTTCTAACTCGATAACGAGTCGCACTAATGTGCATCAAATCCGTATGATCCTGTAGCCAATCCTAGCTTAAATTCGTTTTCCATCGTCCTGATGAATTTTACTTCCCTAGCGCAATCCCTACTACACAACCTTTCCTTAGATTGGGTCCTTGCTTTCACATCCTAGTGATAGAAACATCCGTATTGATTACCAACTTCTTGTAAGTAATTTATCCTAAAAATCCATCAAGCCTTCCTAGCCTGCGTCCTTGGTTGGTCATTGACCAAACATCCTGTTACAGCTCCCTGCCGATGTGGTTACTTTACGATATTGAGCTTTTAGGGCAATAGTCGAAAAAACTTTTTTTGTCCAGAAAACAAACAAAATAAAAATTAAAAACAAAAACAACAACTTAAACTTGTTGCATTGTTTTTATCTTCACATTGAATGGTCGATCTCTCACAAAGCAACATGGAAATCACCGCTTTTGACACGATTTGCCTCAGTGAGTTAGATCACAAAAAATAAACGAGACTAAGCGACAATTGTCGCCAATAAGCGAAGACGAACAAAAAAAAGTTGTGTTACAATCGCGCCTCAATGGCTGCGGCCATAATTTAATCACGTTAACGGTTGATCGCCATGCTTGTGCATCAGTGATAAAACCGTTCAGCGGATTGTTAATCATCAATCACGCCAATCAAACTAACTCGCGGCTTGAAACCCGATACCCTGTTAAGAACTGTGATGTGTAGAATAATGATTTGGGCCCTTATTGAACAATAAGAAGCAACGCATTATTCACACCTTGATCGCTCTCTTAACCTACTATGCGTACAGAGACCGTACGCCGATTGGTATAACTCGAACTTCGGAGCCTATTGTGAGCATCAAGATCCACTACCAAAATACCCACTTCATCACCAGTGCCCCTGATATCCGTCATTTACCTGAGGCATATGGCGTCGAAGTGGCGTTTGCAGGCCGTTCTAATGCGGGTAAGTCGAGTGCTCTCAATCGTCTGACCAACCAAAAAAGTCTGGCGAAAACGTCTAAAACACCAGGGCGAACTCAGCTGATCAACTTGTTTCAGGTCACCCCCGAATGCCACATTGTCGATTTGCCAGGTTACGGTTTTGCTCAAGTACCACTCGAAATGAAAAAGAAGTGGCAAAAATCACTGGGCGAATACCTGCAAAAGCGTGAAAGCTTACAAGGTTTGGTGGTATTAATGGATATCCGTCACCCAATGAAAGATCTCGATCAACAAATGGTCACCTGGGCGCTGGAATCCGATATTCCCGTTCATATCTTGCTGACCAAGGCCGACAAGCTCAAAAGCGGCGCTCGCCAGGCTCAAGTCCTGCAGGTACGTAAACAAGTGGCCCAATGGGGCGGAGATATCAAAGTCGATGCGTTTTCGTCACTCAAGGGCTTTGGTGTTGACCAATTACGCGCTAGGCTTGATCAGTGGTTCACTCCCGCCATTGAAGCCGCCCTCGCCCAAGAAGAAGCACAACAAAACGACGACTCTCAAGACATCTAACCCGACTCGCGATCAAATATCGACGCGATGCGCACAGGCCGCCGCCAACAACCGCGGCCTGTCTTCGCCTTTATACCAATCTGATCAAGACCAATCTGATCAAGACCAATCTGATCAAGTATACGGTCAATGATAGCGCCTCAACCGGCTAAATATTGAGCCAGTGCCAACTCAAAAGACAAAGTCCTTATCCCCAACTCACTCAATGATGACCTCTTCTCACCCAACTTTTGCAAGCCAATAGCGATTAACCACTCAGTCTGGCTAAAACGGCCAAGGTCACTTTGAGCTTCAGATCACGGGCACATCGCGATCAAGGATACCTTGCCACAACGTCACACAGAGCGAAGTGAAGAGATAAAGAACCAGAAAGGAGTTGCCATTTTATGAAGTAAAATTACAGAATTCATGTAATTTTGCTCAAAAAGAAGGCAGCTGCGCACAAAATTAGTGCAAAGGCAGAAAAATGGGAGATACATCACTAAAATGATGGTTTGAATTTTTTTTCGATTGCTGAAATAAAAAACGCCCCAGTCGAAAACCGACTGGGGCGGCTGAATCAGCCTAATCCAATAACGTGAAACAAAAGGTCTGAAAGATAGAACATCTTACCTCTGTACCCTACGTCTTAAAATGTACAACAATTGGCCGCTTTTGCAAACCCTTTCTGTAGTTTTTTTTCATTAAAATTTTATTAAACAACAAAACCACCCCAACGAGCCTACTCAAAGTGCCGAAAAACCAGGGAGTCCATCCTCTCACGTGTATATCCCCTCATGTGTAGAAATCGCCACTTTTCAACAGCGCGAAAGGCATAAAAAAAGCTGGCTCAACAGCCAGCTTATCTTGTGGTATTTCCGCGTCATCGCCTCACAGCCAGTGAGCGTAATCCTCTATCGGCAAGTACGATCAAATTAGTGCGCTTCATCCCAATTGTCACCATGACCGGCTTCGGCAATGAGTGGCACTGAGAGATCCGCCGCGGAGGCCATCAAAGCCTGGATTTTCTCACTCACCATGGCAAGCGCAGACTCTTTGACTTCCAGTACTAATTCATCGTGGACTTGCATGAGTAACTTAACCTCACCTTGCCCTTCTTGCTCAATCCATTCATCCACCAACAACATGGCTTTCTTAATGATATCGGCCGCAGTCCCCTGCATCGGCGCATTAATCGCGGCACGCTCAGCGGCTTTGCGACGCATGCCATTGCGCGAGCGGATCTCTGGCAGATGTAAACGCCGGCCAAAGATGGTTTCCACATAGCCTTTATCTGCCGCCGCTGCACGGGTATCTTCCATGTACTGCAAAACACCCGGGTAACGCTCAAAATAAGTGTCCATATACTGCTGGGCTTCTGCTCGAGGAATGCCTAATTGCTTAGCAAGGCCAAACGCACTCATGCCATAGATAAGGCCAAAGTTCACCGCTTTCGCTCGACGACGTTGCTCTGAACTCACCTCATCAATACTCACCGCAAAAATCTCTGCCGCCGTCGCCGCATGAATGTCTTTGCCTTGCTGGAACGCACTCAACAAGGCCTCATCTGCGGATAAGTGGGCCATAATGCGCAACTCAATTTGCGAGTAGTCGACAGCTAAAATCTTATGCCCATGCTCGGCAACAAAAGCTTGGCGAATACGACGACCTGCTGCGTTACGAATAGGGATATTTTGTAAGTTAGGCTCGGTCGATGACAAACGCCCTGTCGCAGTCACAGCTTGATGATACGAGGTATGAACGCGCCCAGTATTGGGATCAATCATCTTCGGTAGCTTATCCGTATAAGTCGACTTGAGTTTGGCGAGGCCGCGATATTCGAGTAACAACTTCGGCAAGGGGTAATCAAGCGCCAATTCTTGTAATACTTCTTCATTGGTCGATGGCGTCCCTGATGGGGTCTTCTTGATGACGGGCAAGGCCATTTTTTCAAACAAAATGGTTTGCAATTGCTTTGGCGAGCTCAGGTTAAACTCTTGCCCTGCCATATCAAAGGCCTGCTTTTCTAACTCATCAAGACGAGTGGCAATCTCTTGCGACTGAGCACTTAGTAACATGTCATCAATGTAGACCCCGGTTTGCTCCATACGGGCCAACACCGAAATCAACGGCACTTCAATATCGCGATAGATCGCGGTCAACTCGCTGTTTTTTTCAAGTAGCGCATTAATATTTTGCTGTAATTGCAAAGTCACGTCCGCATCTTCTGCGGCGTAAACCGCGGCTTGCTCCAACTCAATTTGGTTAAAGGTACGTTGACTTTTGCCCTTGCCAGCAATTTGCTCAAAGGAAACACATGCGTGCTGTAAAAAACGCAGGGCTAGGCTGTCCATGTCGTGTTTACCACCTACGCTGTTATACACATAGGAGGCCAACATGGTATCGTCGCAGATACCTTGTAAATGAACATCATAGCGCGCCAGCACATTCGCATCGTATTTGATGTGTTGACCAATTTTACCAATCGCGGGATTTTCTAAAATCGGTTTGAGTTTTTCAATCACCCAATCGCGATCCAGTTGCTCTGGGGCGCCTAAGTAATCGTGCGCAACGGGAACATAAACGGCTTTGCCAGCCTCAATGGCAAAAGACACGCCAACCAAGTTTGCTTGCATGTAGTTCAAGCTATCGGTTTCGGTATCAAAGGCAAAGCGCTCACACTGCTCAAGTTTGTCCAGCCAGGCCAAAAAGTCTGCTTCTGTCAATACGGTTTGGTACTGACTCGAATCAATATTAGCTGCGGTCACTTGGCTCTCTTCTGCCGCCGCTTGTTGTGCCTCAACTTGCTGGGCACGCGTTTCAATCACCGGTGAGCCGCCATCGAGTAATTCATTTAACCAAGACTTAAACGACAGCTGACCATACAGTTTGACCAACTCATCAACGTTCGGTTCTTTCTTAAACAAACTCTCCGGTGTTTCTTGCAACTCAACATCCAATTTTATCGTCGCTAATTGATACGATAAGTAAGCCGCTTCTTGGTTATCGACCAGTTTTTTGGCCATTGACTTGGAACCGCGAAAGCCAAGATCGGCGATATCATCCAATCGCTGGTAAAGGCTGTCGAGGCCCCCGATCCCCTGTAGCAATGCCGTCGCGGTTTTTTCACCGACACCGGGTACACCGGGTATGTTATCGACTTTATCGCCCATCAACGCAAGAAAATCGATTATCAGCTCAGGAGGGATTCCAAACTTTTCTTCCACGCCGGCGCGATCCATCACGACATTGGTCATGGTATTGATCAGGGTGACGTTATCATCGACCAGTTGGGCCATATCTTTATCGCCGGTGCTGATCAAAACTGGCATACCCTGTGCCGAAGCTTGAGCGGCTAAAGTACCAATCACATCATCGGCTTCCACACCTGGCTCACAAATTAATGGCAAACCCATTGCGTGAATCACTTGATGCAAGGGCTCAATTTGACAGCGCAAATCATCAGGCATCGGTGGGCGATTCGCTTTATAATCGGAGAACATTTCGTCGCGAAAGGTTTTGCCTTTGGCGTCAAAAACGACCGCAATTCGCTCAGAAGAGAACTGCCTCATCATACTGCGCAGCATATTAATCACCCCATAGACCGCATTGGTCGGGATCTCACCATTGCTCATCGTACCTGGATAGGCGTGGAATGCTCGGTACAAATAGGATGAGCCATCAATCAATATCAATGGATTGTCTGGAATCGTGGCCATAGTGTTGAATACCCAAAATCTTTTCGTTGATGCGCTAGAATGCCACGAGTCGTGCCGCGATGCCACGTTCAGCTCAAGATAACTCATCATCTTGGTGCGCACTTGCCCAAATAAGCGACAAGCATTCTGTGGATAACTCTGTTTATATATTTTTCCCACCAGTTATCCACAGGCTGTTATCACGGACTAAAATAAAGTTAAATACATGTTTTTAAACAATATATATCTAATGACAGAGCAAAAAAAAGGATCCTGACAGGATCCTCTTGTGTGGACATCATTTTCAAAAAACGATTCTCAACACAAATCGCAGAAATAAAAAAAGCGACATCAAAAGATGTCGCCTAGCAAAGAAAGGTAAAACCGAGTTATCAATGTGTCTTACCAGAAAGCTATATAAATACACTGGAAGCAATGTGAGCAATGTCGTGTCGAAAAGAATGCACCAAACTAGATAATTCCCTACCTAATTGGCGTTACCTCATCCCCTAAGACAACTCTAATAATAATCATTCTCATTTAAGAGTCAACCACTAAATGATAAAAAATCTCATTTAAGACCGGTTATCACGGCGAGATCACAGTTTATGGCTTCGTCAATCGCAATCTGTGATCACTTGTCACTAGAACGCGATGCCAGTACCTCAGCCATTTTCGCCTGATCCTCAGCTAACCATTGAGCCACTTGCTTGGCAAAGTAAGTTAACACCCCATCAGCTCCAGCGCGTTTAAAGCACAATAGAGACTCCATCACCGTTTGTCTTTCGTTTAGCCACCCGTTGGCAAAGGCCGCTTTGTGCATCGCATACTCACCCGAGACTTGATAAGCAAACGTCGGAACTTGAAATTCATCTTTGACACGTCGCACCACATCGAGATAAGGCATACCTGGCTTCACCATCACGCTGTCTGCTCCTTCTTGCAGATCTAGCTCAATTTCTTGAAGCGCTTCATCGCTGTTCGCGGGGTCCATTTGATAGGTTTTTTTATCGCCGCCTTTTAAGTTACCGGCAGAGCCAATCGCATCGCGAAATGGTCCATAGTAACAAGACGCGTATTTCGCCGAATAAGCCATAATTTGAGTGTGTACATCACCTGCCTCTTCCAATGCTGCGCGAATCGCGCCAATTCGACCATCCATCATGTCTGAAGGAGCAACGACATCAGCACCTGCTTCAGCGTGAGAGAGCGCTTGCTTCACTAAGACTTGGGTTGTGATGTCATTGATCACATAACCTTGCTCATCAATAATCCCATCTTGGCCATGGACAGTATAAGGGTCCAAAGCCACATCGGTAATAATACCCAAGTCAGGAACGGCCTGCTTTAACGCGCGCACGGCACGAGGGATCAAGCCCTGTGAGTTAAAGGCCTCTTCAGCGTTGAGTGATTTATACTCTTGTGAAATCACCGGAAATAGTGCTAAAGCGGGAATGCCCAACGCCGCCAAATAGCGGGCTTCTTCGACCAGCAAGTCGACTGACAAGCGTTCTATACCTGGCATCGACGGAATGGATTGGCGCTGGTTATCACCTTCTAAGACAAACACAGGATAAATAAGGTCATCAACCGTGAGTTGATTTTCAGCCATTAAGCGACGAGAAAAATCGTGTTTGCGCTGGCGACGCATACGACGAGCAGGGAAAGAACCTTGTTTGAAAACAGACACTCAATACTCCTTAAGCGAATTTGGCAAATGGATCATAAATTGATGGGTGAGCATTAGCATAGCAGCTTAATCGCTAGGCACTAAGTCGTTCTACCGATTGTTACCATTGGCAAAACGACCGAGACAACCTCTCACTCGACACCTGGCAGTGAGCTCTAAGCGATGATTAATACCGAAGAGCAACCCAGTAACAATGATCGATGACGCTGTCTTGGGTATACTGGTCAAAACACGGTTTTAAGCCACTTAGAGGTTCCCATGATAGATACCCATGCCCATATTTACGCTCAAGAGTTCGATCAAGATAGAGACGATGTGATCGCAAGAGCTCAGGCACAGGGCATTGAGCTTATCTTAATGCCCAATATTGATATTGATTCAATTGCTGCTATGTTAAACACTGAACAAGCTTACCCCAATCTATGTCGCTCAATGATGGGCCTACATCCTTGCTATGTCAAAGAAGATTATCAGCAAGCCTTGTCGATTATCGAGTCTTACTTCGACAAACACCCCTTCATCGCGGTCGGTGAAATAGGCATTGATTTGTACTGGGATAACACGTTTCATCAACAGCAAATTGATGCCTTTAACATTCAGCTTGAATGGGCTAAACAACGCAACTTACCTGTGGTAATCCACACCCGAGATTCAATCGACGAAACCCTCGCATTGGTGGCCAAACAGCAAGACGGCCGACTAAAAGGGATATTCCATTGTTTTGGCGGCAGCGTAGAGCAAGCAAAAGCCATCAATGACATTGGCTTTCACCTAGGTTTAGGCGGGGTTTCCACGTTTAAAAATGGCGGGATGGATAAGGTGATCCCGCATTTAGATTTGGACTCAGTTGTGCTTGAAACCGACAGCCCATATCTAGCGCCGGTCCCCAACCGAGGTAAGCGCAACGAACCGGCTTGGACGCAACTCGTTGCCCAGCGCGTTGCAGAACTAAAAGACATCTCACTCGCCGAGCTTGATGCGATCACCACGCGCAACGCCAAACAATTGTTTTCTTTATAAGCCACTGACCTGACAGGTTCTTGTCCAGTGTCAAGAGCCCACAATGCCAGCAGCGCCACAGCCTCAGCCGAGTGATAACACGATATTGTGATCGCTTATCACACGGCTTCTGCCTCATCGTCTTCATCAGCTTGTTTTGCCTGATAAAAACGCGCGCATAGCAGTCCAACTTCAAACAAAAGGCACATAGGGATCGCCAACAGGGTTTGCGAAATAATATCGGGCGGGGTCAACAACATACCCACGACGAAGGCAGCCACAACAATATAAGGACGCTTTTGACTCAAAGATTGACGCGTTGTTATCCCGGTCCAGCACAATAAAACAATCGCCACAGGTACTTCAAAAGCAATACCAAATGCCATAAATAACGCTAAAACAAAGTCTAAATAACTTGTTATATCGGTCGCGAATTCCACCCCTCCGAGTGAGATTGCGGTAAAAAAGCCAAATACGAGTGGAAAAACCACAAAATAGGCAAACGCGACACCAGCGTAAAACAACAAGGAACTAGAAAATAACAACGGAAAGATCAAACGCTTTTCATGCTGATACAAGCCAGGGGCAATAAATGCCCACACTTGATACAAAATAAAGGGAATCGCCACAAAAACGGCACTGATTAAGGTCAGTTTTAAAGGCGTGAAAAAAGGCGCCGCAACATCAGTGGCAATCATCGATGCCCCTTGAGGCAATTTTTCAATCAAGGGGGCGGAAACAAATTCATAAATATGGTTTGAAAAAAACACCATGGCCAGAAAAACCAATAACACGGCGCCAATCGCACGCAGCAATCGATTTCTCAACTCAAGTAAATGCGAGATCAGTGGTTGACTCTCATCAGAGGACGACATGTAAGCCCCATTTAATTGTGTAAACATATGGATGGATTACCGAAAGACACCATCCCCTTACTGAATTGTTATTTTTGTTGCGAAGCAGTATCCACCACTGACGATTCAACGGTGTTGTCACGGTGTGCCGTCTGCTCAGTCTTGGCGGCTGTACCTTTTTCTAAAGGCACCTGAGCCGGTTCAGTATGGCGCTCAAAATGAGACACAGCCTTTTTAGAGGTAACCTCCACCTCATCAAACGTGGACTTCACCTCTTGCATTGCGGCATTCAAACCAATCTCATTGCGCTTGGCTTGCTCTAAATCCTCTTTGAGCTCTTGCATCTGCAATTCTTGTGACAGTTCGTCTTTGACGACATTGGCCATACGACGCGCATTGCCAATAAAACGTGCCACACTGCGAATGGCAAAAGGCAAGCGCTCTGGCCCCAACACCACAAGCGCAATAACAAAAATTAATACCAGCTCCCAAAAACCGATATCAAACACAATTTAGCCCTGCTTGTCGTTGTCGGTGCTTTTTTGCGCCGGCTTAGACAATTCACTGCTATTAAAATCGGCGTCATGTTGAGACTTTGTCGCACTGTCGTCTTCGTTCAGTGCTTTTTTAAATCCTTTAATTGCGCCACCTAAATCGCTGCCCATACCGCGCAACTTTTTCGTCCCAAACAACAGAGCAACAATAACCGCAATGATCAGAAGTTGCCAAACACTAATGCCACCCATACACTTTCTCCTTAAAGATACTTATCTCACTGGTTTTACTAAGAACGACGTGAAAAAAACCAGCTCAGCAACCAACTTAGACCACCGGCACTCGCGCAGGTTACCGCTAAATTCGAGTCGTTGTCCGTCGCCAAAATCGCCGCGCAAATCATAAATGTGGCGCCAACACCAAGCAAAAAATAACTCTTCGCCTGCTGTCGCTTTGACGCTCGATAGCCTTGATAAAATTGTTCCATTCTCTGATTGAGCGCTTTGCCTTGTCGCAGACTATCGTAAATCAACTCTGGCAACTCAGGCAGTTTTTCCGCCCAAAATGGCAGGCGCTCTTTGACGCTGCGAAACACCGCTTGTGGCCCCACTTGGTTTAACATCCAAGTTTCGAGAAACGGTTTCGCGGTTTGCCACAGATCTAACTGCGGATACAACTGGCGACCTAACCCTTCAACGTACAACAAGGTTTTTTGCAGTAACACCAATTGCGGCTGCACTTCCATATTGAAGCGACGCGCCGTGTTAAACAAATTCAATAATACATGACCAAACGAAATATCACACAACGGCTTAGCAAAAATGGGCTCACACACCACGCGAATCGCACTTTCAAACTGGTCGATATTAGTATCTTGTGGTACCCAGCCCGAATCGACGTGTAATTGAGCCACTTTTCGATAGTCGCGATTGAAAAACGCCAAGAAGTTTTCCGCTAAATAGCGTTTGTCTTCGCTGTTCAAAGTACCGACAATACCGCAGTCTAGACCTATCCACTGTGGGTCTTTGGGCCGCTCTGGATTGACGAACACATTGCCTGGGTGCATATCCGCATGAAAAAAGCTGTCGCGAAAGACTTGGGTAAAAAACACGCTCACTCCGCGTTCCGCCAAGACTTTCATATCGACACCGAGCGCCGTCAATTGTTCAATGTCTGACACTTGGACGCCGTAAATTCGCTCCGACACCATCAAAGACTCACTGCTCAAATCTGCGATCACTTCGGGGATGTACAGTTCATCGCTGTCGGCAAAGTTACGTCTTAACTGCATAGCATTGGCGGCTTCACGCCTTAGATCCAACTCGTCGAGCAACGTTTTTTCATACTCTTTCACCACCTCAACCGGCTTAAGGCGACGAGCGTGTGACAAGGTGCGCGCCACAATGTGCGCTAGGCGATACATCAAACGCAAATCCGCTTCGATCATCGGGCGGATATCTGGGCGAATGACTTTGAGCACCACTTCTCGACCATTGTCTTTGAGTTGAGCGGTGTGAACTTGGGCAATCGATGCCGAGGCAAGAGGCTTGATATCAAAATTGTCAAACCAGGTCTCGAGTGCTCCCCCGAGTGCCGACTCAATCTGAGCCTTCGCCGCATGGCCATCAAAGGGGGCGACATTATCTTGAAGCTTGGCCAATGGATCCGCAATATGGGGAGGAAACAAGTCCCGTCGGGTCGACATCATTTGGCCAAATTTAATCCACACCGGACCTAGCGCTTGCAAAGCCAAACGCAAACGGTCGCCCAACGGCACCTCTGGGTGCTTGTTCTTGATCCAAAAAAGGCTTTTTCTGGCCAATTTGGGGAGTTTGAGCAATTGATGTTCCGGTAAGAGCTCATCTAAGCCATACTCGAGTAATACCCGTGTAATGCGATACAGGCGTTTGCACTCTTTGAGTGTCATAACTTCTCCATGATTCGTTGTAAACGGGCCTCAAAACGGGCGACACTGGAACGCAACTCATCGACCTGGTCGCAGAAATACGCCAACTCAAGCGGCGGCGGCGCAACACGCCATTCTTCGGTCAAAACCTGACCGAGATAACGCTGTTGTCGCTCGGCATTGGCTTTTACACGCTGCACACCGCGCTCGCCGCTCGACACGAGCTGATGGGCCGCAATATCACCGATATAGCGAGATAACCACTCAGCCACATCAGGGCGGCTGTCATTGAGTAAATTGGCAAATTTTTGCGCCAACTGCACATCGCCTTCCAGCACCAATTTATCTTGCTTAATCAACTGAGTGATATTGGCGTGGTCTTTTAACTGTGGCAACACGCTCAAAGACAGAGATAAATAACAATCCACCTCGCCTTCGTAATGGGCCAATACATCAATTTGCTGACTAAACAAAAAGGTGAGGCTTTTGTCGAACTCAATCAAATGAATGCGAATCGCTTGGCCTTTTAAGCGACCAAGTCGACGATTGAGCTCATTATCGTCTTGAATCAAACGATTGAGACTCGCTTCTACAAGACCGGTCACCAGAGCGTCGAAAGGCATCTTCTACTCCTTCACTTAGAATTTATAGCCGCGATGCAAAGCAACAATACCGCCAGTCATATTAAAATATTCCACTTGCTCAAAGCCGACGTTTTCCATCATGCCCTTGAGTGTGTCTTGATCTGGGTGCATGCGAATTGATTCAGCCAGATATCGGTAACTCTCTGAGTCCTGAGCGATTAATTGCCCCATACGCGGTAATACGTGAAACGAATAAGCGTCGTACACTTTCGACAATGGTTCGAACACAGGTTTAGAAAATTCGAGTACCAGTAAGCGGCCACCGGGTTTTAACACTCGAAACATCGACGCGAGTGCTTTGTCTTTATCCGTGACATTGCGCAGACAAAAACTGATGGTGATTGCATCGAAGTAATCGTCGGGAAACGGCAGAGCCTCGGCATTGGCTTGTACATAATGTACGTTGCCGACCACACCGCGATCACGTAACTTGTCTCGACCGACATTGAGCATAGAATTATTGATGTCAGCGAGAATGACCTGCCCCTTCTCGCCGACCATGCGCGAAAACTTTGCAGTCAGGTCACCCGTACCGCCACCCAAATCGAGTACGCGCTGGCCAGGACGGACACCACTGCAATCGATGGTGTATCGCTTCCACAAGCGGTGAACCCCGAGCGACATCATATCATTCATAATGTCATACTTAGTCGCGACGGAGTGAAACACCTCAGCCACTTTTTCAGCTTTTTCCGCTTTTGCTACGGTTTTAAAGCCAAAGTGCGTCGTATCATCCTGAGATTGAGAAACGGGGTCTTGTTTGTCGGTCATGCATAATTCCTTCTTGGGATGGCTAGGCCATGGGGGTAATTCACCCTTAAACAACAATCACCTAGTTTACTTTATCCTCTAGCTGTTGTCTTTCTGTCTGCGGGTCATTTGTATAAATTCCCTCGCGTTGCGCTTGTTCGGCGATCTCACTGGCGATCGGCCTTTTGACTTCAACGCCAAGGTGCTTAAAGCTCTCTGCCTGGCGAACAATATTGCCGCGCCCAGTCGACAATTTATTCATCGCCCCTTGGAAGCTCTGGTTGGCTTTGTCAAGCGATGCACCGAGTTGCTGCATATCGTCGACGAACAAACGCACTTTGTCGTACAACTTACTCGCTCTCTCGGCAATGCGTTGCGCGTTTTCATTTTGTCTTTCGTTGCGCCATAGGTTATCGATCGTACGCAGCGCAACCAATAATGTCGTTGGACTGACTAAAATAATATTGTGTTCCATCGCGTCTTTGACCAAGCTCGGATCGGCCGAAATGGCAACCTGAAAAGCAGGCTCAACTGGAATAAACATCAAAACGTAGTCTAAGCTGTGAATGCCCTTGAGTTGGTGATAATCCTTGTGACTCAAGCCTTTGATGTGAGCGCGTAATGCCAACAAGTGATCGCGCAAAGCTCGGTCGCGTTCGGTGTCGCTCTCACCATGGAAGTAACGCTCATAGGCCACCAAAGCCATTTTGGCATCGATCACGACCTGTTTATCATCGGGCAGATTGACCACTACATCGGGTTGATAGCGCTTGCCGACGGCATTATTGAGCGGAACTTGAGTGTGATATTCGTGGCCTTCGCGCAACCCAGACTCGGCCAACACTCGCGCTAACACGACCTCACCCCAATTGCCTTGCTGCTTATTGTCCCCTTTTAAAGCTTGGGTTAAGTTAAGCGCTTCTTGCGCCATGCGTTCATTGAGTCGCTGCAGGTTTTTCAGCTCGTGTACAAGTGTGTGGCGCTCTTTGGATTCAACGTGAAAACTATCGTTGACTTGCTTTTTAAAACCGTCGAGTTGCTCGCGAAGCGGGGTTAAAATCGCCTCCAAACTCTGGCGGTTTTGTTGATCCACTTTGGCGTTTTTCTCTTCAAACACTTGGTTAGCTAGTTGCTCAAATTGCTGCTTTAACCTTTCTTCTGCTTGTTCGAGCAAAGTGATTTTTTCTTGTTGAGATTGCTGTATTTGTTCAAAGCGCACCTGTTGCTCACCCAGTTTGGTGGCAAGGCGTGATTTTTCTTCGCGAGCCTCACTCAGCGCGTCGAGCGCTTGCTGTCGCTCCTGTTTTACCGCCTCAAAGTAACGCAGCTTTTCCATCACCGCCATCATTTTGCCATGGGTTTGTTTGAGCTCATGAGCCGCTTTATCTCGCTCGTTATCTAACGATTCAAGCTCTTGATTGGCCTCGATGACTGAGTGCTTGAGTTGCTCGATTTGCTGTTGATAAAAACGCGCATCAGACTCAAGTTGGTAACTCAGCTTTTGCACTTGGCTAAGCTGTTTTTGTCGCGTCCACCGACTGGCGACGACGCCAGCAACACCTGCGCTGGCCAAGACAGCGGTTAACCACTGAGCGTTGTCAAATATCCATTGCATCATCAATTTTTTCGCATTAAAACACGGTCATTTAATGGTATGCACATACTGGATAAATGTCCAGTTTGTTAACAAGCCACTTCTGTCTTACTCTATTTTCACTCACCTCAGCTTAAGGATAAGCGCATTGAACCATCAACGTGCCATTTGGCTTGCATTAACCGCGGTATTACTGTGGTCTACGGTTGCCACCGCCTTTAAACTCACCCTGGCCCAATTGACCCCAGTACAAATGGTGTTTGCTGCCAGTACCACCTCTTGTGTTTTTTTATTGCTGCTCGCCGTCAAGAGAAAGCGTTTATCTCTGCTGTGGCCAACGTTTCGACAAGCGCCAAAAACCTATCTCTTTCTTGGCCTGTTAAACCCACTTGGCTATTACTTGATCCTGTTTCAAGCCTACGATTTGTTACCAGCTCAGCAAGCGCAAGCCATCAATTACAGTTGGGCCATCACACTCACTATAATGTCTGCGGTCTTTTTACATCACCCTTTTCGCAAACACGATGCACTGGCCGCGGTGCTTTGCTACGCTGGGGTCGTCGTGATCGCCACTCAAGGTCAATGGCTCAGCTTGTCGGTAACCAGTCCCCTTGGCGTGGCACTGGCGCTGATTTCGACGTTATTATGGGCCGGGTATTGGATCATTAATCGCACTCAATCGGCCGACCCTATCATCACCCTCCTACTGGGTTTTATGGTGGCACTGCCGTTGAGTCTCTTACTATTGCTCTATGAGGGCGCCTCTTGGCAAGCGGTCACTTGGCAGGGATACAGCTCCGCGATTTACATCGGTTTATTTGAAATGGGCGCGACGTTCGTGTTGTGGCTCTCAGCACTGAAACAAACGGACAACACAGCAAGACTGAGTAACCTTATCTTTTTGTCGCCGTTTTTGTCTTTGATTATCCTCAATCAAGTGATCGATGAGCCGATTGCCCTGAGCACCATTGTCGGTCTGTGTTTTATCATTTGTGGTTTGCTCTTCCAGCAATGGCGAAACCGCATCAACGCGGTGATGATCTCTTAGCGCCAGAGAAGGGTACATATCATCGCAAGACAAAAAAACGCAGCCTAAATGATGGGCTGCGAAAAGGGGAGGCGATGTATACCAATATCGCTGTATTAAGTCATCAGGGAATGACTTAATAAAAGTGTAGCGGAAAATTCCCAGATTGCAGAAAAAATCAGCGAGAATTTCTCTTATAGAAGGTAAATGGAGTGTAAAACTCAATTGTTCTAAGGCTTTAAAGTAGATATTGAGTGAATTGTTTTTATTGTGAGCTCAATCCACTTTTGCGCCGTATATTCTCAATGCTGTCACAACCACCTCACGGTTGGTGTGAGCAAAGAGAACTATTTATCATTACAAGCGTACTAGGAGCCCAATCATTGAACCCTGCCGACCTGTCGAGAATTATCGAAATGGCCTGGGAAGATCGCACCCCTTTTGAAGCGATCTGCCAGCAATTTTCCCTCACTGAAAAGCAAGTGATCCAATTAATGAGGCGTGAACTCAAACCCGCCAGCTTTCGTTTGTGGCGCGCTCGGGTATCAGGCCGACGTACCAAACACCGGTCACTGCGCAGTCAAGCGGTCACCAGAGGCTATTGCCCGACCCAATACAAACCGCGCTAAGAGCAAGGTATCGAGCCAAACTCACTGACCTACGATGTGTCTTGATCAAGCTGTCTTTTTGCTCATTTTTCTCCTTTTTTTGAAGCAAAGCACACTGCATCGCGGTGCAAAGTCTGTTATTAATATCTGACATGAGCAATTTACTTGTGCCTTAAATTTATTGTCGGGCCGTTTTTGGTCTACCCGCCCACCTTAAAGGCGGGTTTGCGATGAAAAAACAAACGCCTTTAGCCGGTGAGTTCTGGTGTTTGCGTATTAAATGTAAGCGAAGGAAAAAAGAAACGTGTCATTAATTAAGCTAAACGATTCTCATCAGGCGGTTTTTAGTTACGCAGCTCGGCAGCCAATCGTGAATTCATCTCACCAAGTGGTGGCCTTTGAGCTTTTATATCGCAACGGCGAAGACAATGTTTTTCCCAATGTTGCCCCCGATGTCGCCACTCAAAATCTCTACGTCGAACAATTACTGCTCGGCCAAGGTCGAATTTTAGACAATCATCTCGGCTTCGTGAATTTTGAAATCGAAACGCTTAAAAAGCGTATGCCACTGGATTTTCCGCCCAATCAATACGTGATTGAAATTGTCGAAACTTGTCGACCCAATACCGAATTGCTCGACATTGTCCGGGAGCTCAAAGCCTCGGGGCTCAAAATCGCCCTCGATGATTTTATCCCTGATCCACAGTGGCAGGAGTTTTATCAACTGGTCGACTACATCAAACTCGATATCCGCGCTTTATCGCTCGACAAATGCCAAGAGATCATTACCTCTCTTTGCGATTACAACATCGTATTTTTAGCCGAAAAAGTGGAAACTCAAGCAGAATTCGAACAGACAAAAAAAATGGGCTTTCGCTTGTTCCAAGGCTATTATTTTCAAAAGCCGGAAATGATTAAGCACCGCAAGGTCGATCACAGTGTCAACAGCAGTCTGCGTTTGTGCCAAGCCGTGGCTCAACACGATCTCGACATAGATGTAATAGAATCTATCATCAGCTCAGATGCCACTTTATCTTTCAAACTGCTCAACTTTGTCAACTCGAGTGCCGCTGTCAGCAGTAAAATTCGCTCCTTTCGCCAGGCCATTATTTACTTGGGCACAGACCGGTTGCGCAAGTTCGCCTCTTATACCGCTCTCAACTCTCTCGCGCAAAATAAACCCCCGGTTTTGCTCAAGTACTCGTTATATCGCGCCAAGCTGTTTCAATGTTTGCTTGCAAAAGACAGTGATGAAGCGCAAATGGGTTACCTGTGCGGCCTGCTGTCACTCATGGATGCCATTCTCGACAACGAGATGAGCAAGATTCTTGAGCCCTTGCAGATCGACGCAGAAGTTTCGCGAGCACTGATCGAAAAAAAGGGCCGCCTGGGGCTGTTAATTCGCCTTGTCGAAGCAAGAGAACATAACTTTTGGCCACAGGCTGCGAAAATAGCGCATCATCTCAAATTAACTGAGCGACACATTATCGAGTGTGACATCGAAGCCTCACTTTGGTTAGATGAGATTTTTGCCCAGCCCTAAGCCACTAGCCTTAACCTGAGCGGCAACACCTTTACGCAAAAGATCAAAACCGTAACGGTATAAACAAAAAACCTGCCGCAGCAGGTTTTTATCAGGCCAGATTAAAACTGGTAAGAGGCAGACAACTTAACGTTGCGTCCGGGATCGTAATCATCCAACGTATAACCACGTGCAGTCCCATTGCGTGAAGCGTGCGAGGTGTATAACTCATCAAAGACGTTGTCGATACCAAAGGTCACTTGCAAACCATCGACTTGCATCGGCGCCCACTGTACATAGAGATTATGCACGTTATAAGCGGCCTTAGGATCATTGCCGTCTAACACATTGTCTTCTTCAAATACAAAGCTAGAGCTCCAACCGACGAGCGTATCGTAATCATACAAATGGTAGTCTGCACTGACAGAAATACTGTCGCCCACATCGGCGCTCACACCCCACAAGTTAATCAAAGGATCCCCTGTGGTGACGTTATTGGATTCAGAGCGCGCGTACGAGAGAGTTGAGAACCATGCGCCATAACCATAAGAAACACTGGCTTCAAAGCCTTTAATTTCGACATCACCGCCGTTGTAAAGCAGCACGCTGCCATCCGACTCATAGGAGTCGTAAATGTAATCGTCGATGTCGGTTTTAAACACCGTCAAGTTAGCACTGACATTATGCTGATCGAAACTCTGGGCATACTTAACACCGATTTCGCTGTTTTGGCCAGTTTCTGCTTTGATGTCATCGTCAAGGTAAGTTACGTCCTGATAAGCAACAAAGCTTTCCAATAACTCAGGACCTTTAAACAAGCTCCGAGTATTGGCAAACACTGTGACCGCCTCGGTCACCGCCCAATCCGCGCCCAGTGCCCAGGTCACGTCATCGAAGGTGGTTTCGCTGGTTTCAGCGTCGCGTTGAAACGTCTCGTAACGCAAGCCCGCTGTAATGGAAAAAGCCTCGGTCAGGTGCAGCTGATCTTCAATAAAGATTGCACTGGACAAGGTGCTTTCGTCCATGAATTTCGTGCTACCGTAATAAGCGTCCGTGTTTTGAGAGTTCACATCAAAACCATAAGTAAACCGGTTGCCATACTCTGCCACTGGTACGAGTAAATTCATGACCGCCTTTGCGCCTATATTTTGGTTACTGGCGCTATTTTTGCTCTGACGATTTGAAGGCCAGCTCACCATGACACTTTCATCACGGGTGATTTCGGTTTTGGTGCTATACAGCGTGACTTTGCCGTTCAACTGTTCGCCGCGCAGCTCGTATGAGCCAGTGAAAGTATCGCGATCATAGTCCGTGGGGATTAATGAATCACCACTTAACCCGGTATTGGCCGAGCCTGCCATGTCTGGGCGCGGCGCATAATCACCACTGTCTCGATACATGTCATAGCTGAGCTCTAAGCGGTGCGCTGCCGAAGGTTCATACCCCAGCTTAATCAGCACATTGCCAACATCACCTTCTGAACCGTAAGTTTCAACACCATCGCCATCTTTAAAGTTATCACGGCTAACCAAATGACCGTACACCATGCCATCAAACTTTTCACCAAGCAGACCGTAAACGGTAAACGAGCCTTGCTGGCTGTCATTGGTCGCATAACCGCCGTACACGCGAGCACCATAAGTTTCATCGTAGCGCAGCAAGTCTTTCGCGTCTTTGGTTTCGAAGTACACCGACCCACCCAATCCCGATTGGGTCACCGAGTTATTGCCCACCAATACATTCGCGGACTTTAAGATATCTGGATTTAATGTCAGGTTACCAATGTGGTGAAACATATTGGCGTGCTGTGAGGCACCATCAAGGCGAATATCTAAGTCGGTTTCATTCAGGCTACGGATATTAATGCGCTGGTTGAGCGAATGCGTTCCCCCCACATCAACACCAGGCAGATCACGCAATAAATCTGACATGTGGTCCGCTTGCTTGAGCGAGAAATCCTGATCGCCTAAGTACTCGGAATTACTCGAGACTTGAGTACCCCATACCACTTGATTTTCTACTTGTTCTGCCATCGCCCCCGTGCTTGCTAGCGCCGCTGCGATAGCCAGAGTGAGACGATGAATACCAAAGGTGCTCGCCGTTGTCATAGTTCTTCCCTAATCATTTAATACAAATTCGTGATGATTATGCTAATAATAAACATTCTCATTTATATTAAGGGCGTTTAGTATGGAGGAAAAGTCACTTTGCTTGTGCAAAAACCGCAAGTTGCTATGCAGAAAAACCACAAAGGGAACTAACAAGAATGCAAAGGAGCCGCACATGATCAAACAGGGGACGGATACCACCGCAAATGTCGGTGCCAATATACGCGCCTTAGAAACCAATCAACATCACAGCCTGAGTAAAGCGCGTTGTGGCGGCGACAAATTGTATTATCAATGGGACCTTGGTTGTGAAATCCACGGTGGAACCTTTCTAGAACCCTACAGCATAGTCGCGCACAATACCGTGGAACCCTCGGTACTGATTAGCTTCGCCCTCAGTGGCGACTTACACGTCAGCTATGATGGCACCCCTTTTCAACTCAAGGCTGACACCCGCCCACAAGGCTTAATTGTCAATTTAACCAAGCCTGCCAGCTTTCAGAGAGTCCTTAAAAAAAACCGCCACACCAGCAAACTTAATGTGATGCTTCCTCGTGCTTGGTTACTGGCCCGACATTGTCCTTCTATCAATCACAGCGGTTTTTTTGATTGCCACCTAAGCGCCATCACGTTTGAGGTAAGTGACGAGCTTGAGCAATGTATACACCGGTTATTATCCCAAGGGACACCGGTGCACTTTACCGACAAACTTCACTTTGAAAGCACAATTTATCAATTACTTAGCAATATTTTTAATCAACTTGATATAGAGAAAACACCCGGAATTTCCGCCAAGCCTCCTATCACGTCAAAACCTCTAGAACAAGACTATACCTCCCAGGTTGAGCGCAAGTTTCAGCTCATCCTATCTCGTTTACTCAGTTATATAGAGCAACACCTCGAGCACCCTTTTACCGTTCAACAACTCGCCACGTTTGCGGCCATGAGCCCTTCCAACCTTCAACGTCAGTTCAAAGCCGCCATGGGTGACAGCTTGCTGAGTTACATCAAACATCGCAGACTCGAGCTCGCGCATCAGCAGTTGAGTCAGGGATTGGTCAGCGTGACTCAAGCGGCTTACAACGCCGGCTACCGCCACCCCAGCAATTTTACCCACGCCTTCCATAAAACCTTTGGCTATTCACCCAAATCCTGTTTGCCGCCGGTTCACTCAAGAGATTAAAGCGCGACACCGCTCACCACTGGATTCGTCCCTAAGGAATGTGATAAACAAGAGAGCACTGTCTAACACGCTGAGTAAAGTCGTCTTATCAAGGAAGAGACACATGAAAATAGGCATAATAATTACCGGTTGGGTTGAGCCTGAATTGGCTCGAGATTTTGGCGAGTACGCCGACATGATTAAATCGACGCTAGCACCTGCTGGCCACTTTGAATTTGAATGCTATCAGGCCATTAACCAGCAATTGCCGCCCACGCTCGATGCTTGCCAAGGCTACATTATCACTGGCAGCGTCCAAGATGCCTTCAGCGATCAAGCTTGGATTCATACCTTAATGGCGTGGATTGTCGATTGTGAACAAGCAAAGGTCCCGTTAGTCGGCTTGTGTTTCGGCCATCAAATCATTTGCCGAGCATTGGGCGGACACGTCGAGCGCAGTCAACGCGGCTGGGGATTGGGTGTCAGTCAAAACCGTTATCTGGCCAGCGCCCAAGCCACGACCTCATACGCCTTGCCAGCACAGGGGATTAACGACAATAACACCCTCAATATTCTCAGTTGCCATCAAGATCAAGTCACTGAAATTCCCCAAGGGTTTGAGGTACTTGCCACCAGTGATTTCTGCCCGTACTACCTGCTTGGCAAAGATCAGCACGTATTAACGATTCAGGGACACCCTGAATTTTCACTCGATTTTATGGCGCAGGTTCTCGAACTCAAAAAGCCGCATTTAAATGAAGCGGTCTATCGCAACGCCAAACACAGTCTTACCGCCCGTGTTGATTCGACGACAATGATGGAAAATATTGCGCGCTTTTTTGATCGGCGAGACGCGCCTGCAGCCAGCTGAGGCGCAGTTCATCACCCCAAATAAAAACGCATGACCTATCACCTGGCCATGCGTTTTTCATCCTTTTACACGGATGGGGTTTATAGCGTACCTGTGTGGTACTGAGCTTCGCCAAAACCAAAGCTCCAGTCATTACGCGTGTTGGAAAAGAAGCCAATCATTAAGTCGTTGCCTTCAATACCACACTCGGCTTCGAGACGCTCGGCTAACACCCGCATAAACTCAAATTTTTGCTCTTCGGGACGCGGGCTGGTGAACACGCGCAACATAATAAATTTTTCTGAGCGCGAAAAACCCAGCCCGGTATCTTCAAAAATCATGTTGCAAGCTTTGTTTTCGGTCACGATTTGATAGCGATCTCGGTCGGGGACTTTAAAGACATCCAGTACCACTTGATGGGCAACATCTAAAATCGCTTTAATGTCTGATTCACTGCGTCCTTCGATCAGGTCAAATTGTAATAATGGCATAAGCACTCCTTGGCGTTAATTTGATTTCATTGTGCCGAAAAAAATCGCCGCGAAAAATCCTTTTTCCTAAACACATTGTTTACTATATTAAACAATCGACACCAAGGAGGGATTATGTCGTCATCTTTATTGACCCATCTATACTGGCTGGTTGTCCTCGATGAACAACAAAGCTTTACCAAGGCCGCAGAGCGCTTAAACATCAGCAAGGCCTCTATGAGCCTCAAGATCAAACAACTCGAACAAGACGCAGGTATGGCATTGGTTCAGCGCAGCACTCGCAAAGTGCGCTTAACTCAAGCCGGTAAAGAGTTGGTCGAGAACCTCAAAAAACCCTATCAACAAATCGAACAGAGCTTTACCGCTGCCAAAGACGCTCACGGCCCGATTCGCGGCTTAGTCAAAGTCACAGCTCCCGTCGCCTTTTCTCGTCAACACTTAGTGCCCAAAATGAGCGCGTTTCTCAAGATATACCCACAAGTGCGCATTCAACTTGAGATCGCCGATAGCTTGGTTTCATTGACCAATCAAGGTTACGATCTGGCCATTCGTCACAGTAATCACGTGCCAGAGACTCACGTTGCCATTGAGTTGTGCCGCACCAGAACGCTACTGGTCGCCTCCCCACAGTATCTCACCACACACCAGCATCCTCAGCACCCAAACGATCTGGCCGAACATCAGTGTATTTATTACCCCAGAGGCGACCAAGTTCCCCATTGGCGTTTTCGCCATCAGGGCAGCGGTGAAGACGCTGATTGTGCTGACATTAGCGGCCCTTTTACTGCCAATAATAGCGAGGCGATTCGCGATGCCGCGATTCAAGGGTTAGGCGTGGCGCTGTTACCCGATTTTAGTGTCCAACAGGCGCTGGAAGAAGGCCAATTGGTCGAGGTATTGCCGCACTGGCAAATTCGCGATCAGTTTGCCGAGCAAATTTACATTGTTCGTCCATACTTAACGCAAGTGCCCAAGGCGGTAAATGCATTCAGCCATTGGTTAAAGGCGCAATTTTAGCCAAGCTAAACGGGCGACGAGCCCAACACCAAGGCCAAACGGATTATTCTGGAACTATGACGGCCACCCCAAAAGGCTGGGTTGTCGATGAACATATACAACACAAAAACGACAGGGGGTCGTTATGAAGCAAGGATTTTCGTTATTGGCATGGGCGGGCATCACTGCGCTATTGAGCGGCCCTGCAATGGCCAAACCAAGCAGCTATCACATTGATCTCTGGGCCGATAACTGGCTTAAGGCTTATATTAATGGCGAAGAATTAGTCGAAGATTCCACGCCCATTACCACAGAGCGTTCGTTTAATCGCGAACACGCCCAGTTTTCAGTCGAAGGCGATTTTGTGATCGCTTTTGAGCTTAAAGACTTTAAACAAGATGACACCGGGCTCGAATACATAGGCTCATGGCATCAGCAGATGGGCGATGGTGGTTTTATTACTCAGATCAGGGAACAACATAGTGGCCAATGGGTGGCGGTGAGCGACCATAACATGCGCTGCTTGGTCATCCACCGAGCCCCGCTTGATGAGCGCTGCGCCAATGAATCATCGCCCAGTGCAGGTAAGGGGCCGTGTCAGTTTGAGATCATCGCCAAGCCCCATGATTGGACCCAGCCTCATTTTGACGACCAACACTGGCCGGCCGCCGTCGAGTACAGCAAAGAGCAAGTCAGACCTAAAGGCGGCTATGACGAGGTCAAGTGGTCTCCTGCTGCCAAACTCATCTGGTCCTCGAGCTTAACGCAAGACAACACCTTATTATGCCGCTTAAACGTGACCCCTTAAACAAACTGGCCGGCGGCGAAACCACTGCTCCAACAAAATTGGAAATTATACCCACCGAGCCAGCCAGTGACATCAACGACTTCGCCAATAAAATACAACCCCGGTGCCTTTTTGGCTTCAAACGTCTTTGAGCTCAACTCGTCGGTATCCACCCCGCCTAGGGTCACTTCTGCGGTGCGGTAACCTTCGGTGCCATTGGGTTTGATCTGCCAATGGTGAACATACTGATGCAAGGCATCGATTTGACTGTGGGTCAATTGGTTCACATTGGCATCAGGGATCGCTTGTGTCTCGTGCAACATATCAACAAAACGCTTGGGTAACACCGTCGCCAAACTATTTTTCAACGACTTTTGGCCTTGTGTTTCACGCCAGCTGAGCAATTGCGACTTGAGATCCAGCTCGGGAAGCAAATTGATGGTGACCGCTTGGCCCGATCGCCAAAAAGAGCTGATCTGCAAAATCGCCGGTCCAGACAGACCGCGATGGGTAAACAAGATATTTTCGCGAAAAGCCGTGCTGTCTTCAGCACTGACCAAACAATCGATGCTGATCCCCGACAACCCCTCGAACCTGTCTTTGTCGTGTTGATGTAAAGTAAATGGCACCAAAGCCGCACACGTGGGTAACACCGCTAAACCAAACTGCTGCGCAATTTTATAACCGATTGGCGAAGCCCCCAGCTTAGGCATGGTCAAACCGCCGCTCGCGACAACGACAGAGCGGCATACATAACGACCGCTTTCGCTGTCAACAAGGTAGCCGTCAGCGGTTTTCTCTATGCCTTGAACCGCAGAGCGAAGTTGAATCGTCACACCCGCCCATTCGCATTCGGTCAGCAAAATATCCACTAAGTCCTGGGCGCTGTTATCACAAAACAGTTGACCGAGTGTCTTGTGGTGATAAGCCAAACCGTGGCGATCGACTAAATCAATAAAATCGCGCTGGGTATAACGACTCAGACAAGACTTCACAAAATGGGGATTGTGACTGAGGTAGTTATTCGCTGACGCATTTTCATTGGTAAAGTTGCAACGACCTCCACCGCTAATCAAAATTTTTCGGCCGGCCTTTTTCCCCATATCGAGCACCAACACTCGCTTACCGCGATAGCCCGCTTGGGCTGCACACATCAATCCCGCGGCGCCTGCACCGATCACGACAACATCAAATTGCTCAGTCATACTTTTTCCAATAAAAAAGGATGTGCAACGCACATCCCGAATCTTGCCGAATTAGGGGCCAATTCTAACCACAGTCACCTCAAACGCCAAGCGACTTCAAAGCAAAATCGCCGCTAACAAAGTCACCCCCGTCAACATGCTCGATAATATGAACAGCTCCCTCACCCTTTCGCATTTGGTGGTAAAGCGCTCGTCATGATGGTGATGATACTCTTTGCTTTTAATGTAATAAAACAGCCTGACCTGCTTGGAGACATTGCCCGATGGGGTGAAAAAGCCATTGCCATCCACTTGCTGATAGAGCAAGGGATGAACTTCTCGCATAATATAGAGCAGTGAACGCAAGGTGGTAAAATACCTCAGCATGTTCACACCTGTGATGCTCATAAGAGTCAATAACACTAAATCTGAATTAATCATCTTATCCTCCCGCACCTCCAGTTATGCTCATGGCGAAAACCGCTAACGCGACTGCCTGCCTCGCCCCGCAATGTCCATGACCAAAGGACAGTTACACTGCGCTAGGAGCATCCATAATGGAAGATGAACCACTTTTTGCCAATTCCGCTAGATCTTTATCAATAAAGAACAATGCCTTACCGTCTTCACCAACCAATTCCAGCTTGTCGATAATACCTTTAAACAGTTTTTCTTCTTCGTGTTGCTCAGCAACGTACCACTGTAAAAAGTTAAACGTTGAGTAATCTTGATTCGTAAACGCAAAGTGCGCGAGTTCGTTAATTTTCTTAGTCACAAGCTGTTCGTGTTCTAACGTGAGTCGAAACACGTCACCAAGGCAAGAAAACTCGTGCTGAGGCGCTTCAATCGCACCGAGAATAGGCATAGCGCCCGTTTCGCTCACGTAGGTGAACAACCGCTGCATGTGCTCCATTTCTTCTTGCGCGTGACCACGTAAAAACTCCGCAGCACCCTCAAATCCTTTGTCTTCACACCAAGCACTCATTTGTAAGTATAGATTGGATGAAAAGAATTCGAGATTTATTTGCTGATTTAATTGCTCAACCATGGTTTCTGTAAGCATAATTTCTCCTAAAAAGATTCAAAGTTTGCTGTTGGTCACTCTATGGTTAATCTTAGCCTATTTAGATGACAGTTAAACCCTAAGATGAGATCAAAACGGCAAAACCCAGGCAAAATAAATGATAAAGATAGATATCTTGGATACAGAGGAGAAGCCATTATGTGCTACCGACATATACTTGTTGCCGTTGACTTGTCCGACGACAGCCAAATTTTAATTGATAAAGCGGTTAAACTCGCACGCAGTATTGAGGCGAACATTTCCTTCATTCACATCGATGTCAATTACGCCGAACTCTACACTGGCCTCGTCGACATCAACCTCGCCGAAGCTCAAAGCCAAGCGATTGACCTCTCTCGCCAAAAAATGAACCAGCTAGTCGACTATGCCCAATATCCGATCTCCAATACTTGGGTCGGCAGTGGGGATTTGATCAGCGAATTGTGTGACACCATTACCACTCACAATATCGACCTGCTTATCTGTGGCCACCACCAAGACTTTTGGAGTAAATTCTTGTCTTCAACGCGCCAGCTGCTTAACTGCTCGCCGATTGAAACGCTCGTGATCCCATTAAAAAGCACCGACTGAAGACAAAGTTTGGCGTTACAGAACGGGTCGGATACACTGCTTAGCCCCTAAACATTCACGGAATAAAAGAATGGCATATCTAGTTGCAGTGACCCTTTTATGGGCTTTTTCATTTAGTTTGATTGGGGTCTACCTAGCCGGTCAGGTAGACTCGTGGTTTTCTGTGTTAATGCGGATTGGTTTGGCGAGCTTGGTCTTCTTACCGTTTTTAAAAGTGAGGGGGATAAAGCCCCAGTTGATCGCCAAATTAATGTTGGTTGGCGCGTTTCAACTTGGTTTAATGTACTGTTTTTACTACCCTTCTTTTACTATGCTGAGCGTTCCAGAAGTTTTGATGTTCACCGTCTTAACTCCGATTTACGTCACCTTAATTTACGACTTACTGCAAAAGCGCTTTTCACTTTGGTATTTGGTTTCTGCCGCCATCGCGGTATCCGGCGCTCTGGTGATCAAATACGCCTCCGTCAACAGTGATTTCTTAACCGGATTTTTGGTCGTACAAGGTGCGAATATTTGTTTTGCAATTGGCCAAGTCGGCTTTAAGCACATCATGGAGCAAGAGCAAACACAAATCCCTCACCATCAGC